>JACCYX010000381.1 GCA_013696265.1 Chloroflexia bacterium | reverse complement strand
CGTGGCGCTGGTTATGGCGGCTGGCTACGGAATCACAATGGGCGACTTCGCCAGGTCCTATTCCATGATTGACGAGGCCGTCGAGATCTTCCGGGAGCTGGACGACTACCTGGGATTGATCCTGGCGATGGCGAACCTGTCGGTCGGGCCCCCGGCCGGGACAAGGGACGCTATCGACGCATCGATCGACCGCCTAACCGAAGGCATCGAACTCTCGCGGATACATGGAAGCGACCGGTATCTCGGTCTTATGCTCGGGAATCTCTCACTCTTGTACGAGAGCCGGGGAGACATCGAGCACGCCCATCGGCTCATCGACGAGGTGGAGCGCTTTGGCCGCGCGGCTGGCGATGTGTGGCTCATCGCCAATACCTGCGAGGGTCGATCCAGCGACGCGTTACGCACCGGAGACCTTGAACTGGCGGCACGCATGGCCGAAGAGGCCCTGCGCATCTATCGCGAACTGGGCGACCGGAGGCACGCGTCACAGGCGCAATATTTCGTCGGCATCTGCGCCCGGGTGACCGGGGATCTCGCCGCCGCCGCTGCTCACCTGAATCCGGCGCTCCAAACCGCCCGCGCGACCGGAGACCGGCAGGTTGAGCTCCGCAGCCTCGTCGAGCTTGCGAACCTGGCCGTTGCCGGGAGTGACGTGGGGACCGCGTCGGCATGGATGACGCAGGTGTTCGAGGATCTGCGCTTGTCCGATTCTCCAGGGGAGGCCGCCCTGTGCCTGGACGTGCTGGCCAGGATTGCCCTGCAATCGGGGCAGAGCGGCCAGGCGGCACGGTTCCTCGGGGCGGCCGATGGTATCTTCGACCGTCTCAACACCCCACGGTTGTGGAAGCACGATGTGGATGCCTACCGTGAGACGGCCGCCGCACTGCGGGGCGCGCTGGGCATCGGCGAGTTCGAACGCCTGACCGGGGATGGGCGTGCCCTGACGGTCGACGAGGCGGTCGCGGAGGCACGCGCCTTCGTCCAGGTGGCCGCTTCGACCGCCCCCGGCCCTGCCAGTCCTGAGCCGCCGCCGGGTCACCCCTTGTCGATTCGTGAGGTCGAAGTCCTCACCTTGATGGCTGACGGCCTCAGCAACGCCGAGATCGCTGACCGATTGTTCCTTAGCCCGCGGACGGTCACATCCCACGTCACCAGTATCCTGGGGAAACTGGACTTGACCTCACGGACCGCCGCCGTGGCCTTCGCCATCCGCCAGGGCATCGTCTGATCCGCCCAGGTCTGAGCGGGTGCGCCGCGGGATTTTGCACGGCGTTCCCGTGCCAACCAGTGCTCGTGTTTCCAATGCGAATGGATGTACGGTCAGTGAAGTGCATCGTGGTGACCGTCCCAACCCATGCACGGCTGCGGAAGCTTGTCTCCGCCCGTCGTGGGCAGGATGGGACGCCTGGAGCATCATGAGACAGGGTTGACGCGGGACGGGCAGAGACAAGCTCCGCAGCCGTACATGACTCTCCAGATTGAGTGGCCCATGCAAAATCATGTGCCATACCCGGCCCCGACCGCCCTGTCTTGACGCATCAGGCGCCCGCTGTCACCATTCTGGTGCCGAACCATCTGGACACGTCTTGGGATTGGACCAGCACCATGTCCACCATCTCGCCGCTCATCCCAGCCCAGGGCGCATCGCCGGGCTCGCTGCCCGCCCCGCTGAATCCGATCCTCGGCCGCGATACCGAGATCGACCAGGTGCTGCATCTGCTGGACCGGGACGATCTGCGCCTCGTCACGCTGCTGGGTCCAGGCGGGGTGGGCAAGACCCGCCTGGCGCTTGAGGTCACGCGTCGGGCCGAACCCGACTTCGCCCACGGCGCCTGCTTCGTCCCCCTCGCCCCGGTCCGGGATCATCGTCTGGTCCCGACCACGGTCGCGCGCCTGCTGGGCGTTGCCGAAAACCCCCTCGTCCCCGTTGCGGAGCGGTTGAAGGACATCTTGCGGGCCAGCCACGTGCTGCTGGTGCTGGATAACCTGGAACACCTGGCGGATGCGGTGTCGCCCTGGCTGGCGGACCTGCTTTTGCATTGTCCCCGGCTCAAGGTACTGGCCACCAGCCGGCGTCCCCTGCGTCTCAGCGGTGAACAGCGGTTCCTGGTGTCTCCCTTGCCGGTGCTCGATCCGGAATCCGGCGTCATGCCATCGAGCCCGGCGGTGGAACTCTTCGTCCAACGCGCGAAAGCGGTTCGGCCCGATTTCGAACTCAACGAAGCGAATGCCCGGTTCGTCGCCGCGGTGTGCCATCGCCTGGACGGGCTTCCCCTGGCGATCGAGCTTGCCGCCGCGCGGGTCAACGTGCTGCCGGTCCCTGAAATCCTCGATCGCCTGGCGGACCAGCTTTCCCTGCTCACGCCCCGCCGGCGCGACCCCGTGCCCGGCCTGCAATCGATGCGGTTTGCCATTACGTGGAGCCATAACCTCCTGTCTGCCGGGGAACAGGAACTGTTCCGGCGCCTGACCGTGTTCGTGGGCGGTTTTACGCTGGATGCCGCCGAGTCCGTCTGCGCCGGCCGGGAACATGGGATGACCCGTGAAGGTGCCGTCATCGATCTCCTGGGTTCGCTGGTGGATCAGAGCCTGATCAACCGCGTCGCCAAACCTAATGGCGATTCGCGCTTCACCATGATGGAATCCGTCAATGCCTACGCCAGGCAGCAACTCCTGGCCCACGGCGAAGCGGAGACGTTTGCGGCGCGGCACGCGGAGTGGTGCCTGCGTCTTGCGGAACGGGCGGAGCACCGGCTCGTTCGCGAAGTCGACACGTCGTGGCTCGACGTGCTCGAGGCGGAGCACGACAATCTTCGTGCCGCGCTTGGCTGGTCACTCGATCCGGCTCGTTCCCGCGCCGGCGTCGCGCTGCGCCTGGCCGGTTCCTTGTGGTTGTTCTGGTACTACCACAGCCATCTGTCGGAAGGCCGGCGCTGGCTCGAACGGGCGGTGCACGCATCCAATGCATCGAACTCCGCTGACTGGGCGAAGGCGCTGTTGGGACTGGGCAACCTCGCGCATTCCCAGGGAGACGATGGCCAGGCCCTTGACTGCCTGACCGAGAGCGTGGCGATCTCCCGCGCCCTCGGGGATCGGTGGGCGACCGCGTTCGCCTTGTCGGTGCGGGGGAATCTCTCCGAGGATGGGGGTGACTACGACGAGGCGCGTTCGTTTTTCGCCGAAGCGAACACGCTGTTCGATGAAACTGGAGACCAGGTGAACGTGGCGGTCACACGGTATCACCTGGGCGTCGTCGCCTACGGCCAGGGGAATCTGGAGCGGGCGCTCGACCAGTGCCTCTCGGCCCTGGCGCTGGCTCGTGACCAGAACGATCCCTGGACGGTCGCCAACGCGCTCAGCTACGTCGGCCTGATCCAGATCGACCGGAACCACACGCTTGAAGCCGCCAACGCCTTGTCCGAGGCGCTCGCCCTCTATGGCCAGATTGCGGCCACCGAACGGATCGTCGACGTCTTTCGTCGAATCGCGGTCCTGGCGCACGTTCGTGGCGAAGCGCGCGCCGCCGTTCGGCTCTTCGCGGCGGCCAGCGCCATTGGTGAGCGATTTGGCGCCGTGCAGGCGCTGCCGGAACGTGCCGCCTACGATCGCGCCCTCGGGTTGGCGCGGCGCCCGCTCGCGAACGGTGAGTACGAGTCTGCCTGGGAGTCGGGCCAACGCCTGGCCCTGGCCGATGCGTTGGCGGAAGCGCACGCCTGTTTGGGGGCCGGGGAATGGCCGCCGCTGGCTCGTCCAGGCGGCCCGGATTCACTCCAGGGGGAACGCATCGCGGGCCTGAGCGAGCGGGAACTGGCGGTCTTGCGGCAGATGGCGGACGGCATGAGCAACCAGCAGATTGCCGACGGCTTGTTCCTGAGCCAGCGGACCGTCGCGCACCATGTGTCGAGTGTGCTCTCGAAGCTACGGGTTGAATCGCGAACCGCGGCCGTGGCGTATGCCATCCGCAACGGCATTGCCTGATCCGGCAACATCCCCGCGGGATCGGTTTTCCACTACGTAATTCGTCCAATCAGCGAGGCATCGCAATACCGTACTCCGTACGATGTGGACCGCCGGCTCCCGGCGCATGATGCGGACGTGCCCATCGAACGACGATGGGCGCCGGGCGACAGGCCCACCGGCGAGAGGAGCCACATCATGCGCAAAGCCCGCTTCTTCTTTGGCAACCGTTCGAACGTCGTGTCGCGCCAGGCCCCGCGGGCCGGCTCCCGGAAGCCCTCCGACTCCACCCGGTACGTCTTTCACCGGCGGTTGATTTGCCTCGTC
>JACCYX010000365.1 GCA_013696265.1 Chloroflexia bacterium | reverse complement strand
AAATACCGATGGCCACCACCGACGTTGAGCTCGACCACACCTTCCACGCGCTCGCCGATCCCACGCGCCGGGCCATTCTCGCCCGGCTCGCCAGCGGCGAGGCGACCGTCAACGAACTGGCCGAACCCTTCGCGATCAGCCTGCCGGCCATTTCCCGGCACCTCAAGGTGCTCGAACGGGCCGGCCTGATTACCCGCGGCAAGGATGCGCAGTTCCGTCCCTGCCGCCTGGAGGTCGAACCACTCAAGGAGGCCCACGACTGGATCGATCGCTACCGGCAGCACTGGGAAGAACGCTTCGACCGCCTCGCCGACTACCTGAAGGAACTTCAGCAAGCAGGAGTACCTGAAGACCACGAACGGCACGATTGAGACCGCACGAAGGAGCACTCGCAGGCAGACCGTCATGTCACCGGATGGTACGAGCATCGCCTACGACCAGTGCGGTGCGGGACTGGCCCTCGTGGAATTCTTCAACGTCTGATCCATTCCACGAAGGGCTGCCGAGCTTGTCTCGACCCGCGTCACCGCCAACGAGGGAGGAATATCCAAACCCAATCGAAACACCACCGGATACGTGACCTTGGCTCAACAGGCACACGGAAATACATCAGGAGACAGCACCGTGACCGACCAGAACGCCTCGTCCATGACCATCCTCTCGGATCTCGAGATCGCCATGACCCGCGTTTTCGACGCCCCGCGCGATCTCGTCTTCAAGACCTACACGGATCCGGAGGCCATTCCCCAATGGTGGGGTCTACGAGCCACGACCACCATCGTCGACAAGATGGATGTGCGGCCGGGCGGCGTGTGGCGCTATATCCAGCGCGAAGCGGACGGCACCGAGTACGCCTTCAACGGCGAGTATCGGGAAGTGACGCCGCCCGAGCGGCTCGTCTACACCTTTGAGTTCGAACCAATGCCCGGCCACGTCATCGTCGATACCGTCACCTTCGAGAAACTGGGCGGCAAGACCCGCGTCACTGCCACCTCCCTCTTCGCCAGCGTCGAGGACCGCGATGGCATGCTCTCCGCCGGCATGGAAGCGGGCGCCTACGAAAGCTGGGACCTCCTCGCCGAACTGCTGGCCGCGAGTTCCTGATCGCACACGCAACGCAAAGACCGGCCTGTCATGTCCAATTGGCCTTGCGCCGCAAGGGCGGTGTGCACGCCACGAGAAGCACCAGAAAGGGACACTCATCATGGCAACACGTCGAATCCCGCACGACACCGGCATCGCGGCGATCCCCGCTTCCTCAACGATGAGGGCCGGCTGGATCGTCAGCGGCCTGGTCATCCTCTTCCTCCTCGTTGACGGAATCATGAAGGTGCTGCGGATGGACGTGTCGGTCGAGGCCACTGTTGAGTTTGGCTATCCCGAAAGCCAGGTCGCGTGGATCGGGTTCGCCCTGCTGATCTGCACGCTCCTCTATGCGATGCCACGCACGGCAATCCTCGGTTCAATCCTCCTGACCGGCTATCTCGGCGGCGCGATCGCGACCCAGGTGCGCATCGAGGAACCGGCGTTCCTGTTCGCGGCCCTGATCGGCGTGCTGGCCTGGGTCGGACTTGCCATGCGCGACGACCGGACACGGGCACTCTTCCGGGCGCCATCGTGACCCGGCGTGATCTGCGCCTGGGTGACGGTTCCATCGTCTCCCACCAGGTTCAATTGTGGCCGACGCATGATGTGGTCACGATTGCCTAATTGAAGGCTAACCCGGAAAACACTCCGAAATGGCCGGTCTTGGGCGACAAGACCGGCCATTTCCGTCTGTGAAAGGTTCGCAAGCCACGAGAAGCGATTCCGCGCCAAACGCCGCTATCCTCTCAATTGACGGGATCGGCGCCGCGGCGGCCGTCGCGATCACGATCCGCGCATTCATCAGCGAACGTTTTCCCTGAAATCGACAACCGTGGAGGTAGCATGCTGATCATCGCCGGCAAGATCTACGTAGCGCCGGAGCATCGTGACGATCATGTCAGGAGCATGGCGGCCTTCGTGGGAACGACGCGGACCGCGCCAGGATGCCTGGACTTTTTCATCGCGGCGGATCCGGTTGAGGCGGGCCGGGTGAACCTGTTCGAACGCTGGGAATCAGACGACCACCTCAGGGCGTTCCAGGCATCGGCGCAACCGCCCGCACCCGTCACCGACATCCTCAACGACGATGTTTCGCTCTACGAGATCAGCGCATCGGGACTCGTGTTCCCGGAGTGACCATCCCGCACACTGAGTTTTCCACCTTGCAATCACCTCGCCACGGAAAAGGATCAATCGTTCGCGGAGCAGTTTCTTTTGGATGGCATGACGCCGCAACGAATCGACACGAAGGGACCAGGCGAGATGAGCACCGGGGGATTGTCGGCGACGCGCCTCGATCGCATGCATGAGGTCATGGCCGGCCACGTCGAGCGCGGGACACTGCCGGGGCTCGTCACGCTGGTCAGCCGTCGCGGCGAGGTGCATGTCGATGCCATTGGTGACCAGGCGTTCGACGGCGAGCCGATGCAACGCGACACCATCTTTCGCATCGACTCCCTGAGCAAGCCGGTCGCGGCCGTGGCGGCGATGATCCTGGTCGAGGACTGCACGCTGCGGCTCGACGATCCGGTCGATCGCTGGCTCCCGGAACTGGCCGACCGCCAGGTGCTGCGCGCGATCGACGGCCCACTCGACGACACCGTGCCCGCCGATCGCCCGATCTCGTTGCGCGACTTGCTCACCCTGCGCCTGGGGCTCGGCTACATCATGGACCCCGCCGCCGGTGACTTCCCGATCCAGCGGGCGATCAACGAACAGGAATTGCTTCAGGGGCCGACGAAACCCCAGACGCCACCGGCGCCCGACGAGTGGCTGCGGCGCGTGGGATCGCTGCCACTCGTCCACCAACCGGGAACGCGGTGGATGTACCACCTGGGCATCGACGTGCTGGGCGTCCTGCTGGCGCGAGCCTCCGGCCAACCACTCGAAACCCTCTACCGGGAACGCATCTTCGATCCGCTCGGCATGAAGGACACGGGCTTCAGCGTCCCGCCTGAGAACATCACCCGGCTCGCCACCAGCTACCTGCCCAATCCCGAGACGGGAACCCTCGATCTTTATGACTCCCCTGAGGACAGCGACTGGAGCCGCCCGCCCGCCTTCCCCGCCGCTGGCGGCGGGCTCGTCACGACGGTCGATGACTTCCTGGCTTTCAATCAGATGCTGTTGGACGGGGGACGATTGGGCGACGAGCGCATCCTCTCCCGCCCCGCGGTCGAAACCATGACCACCGATCACATCACTCCCGCCCAGAAGGCGAATTCGCCCTTTTGGGCGGGATTCTGGGACACGACGGGTTGGGGCTTCGGCCTGGGCATCACAACCGCCAGGGAAGGTATTGGCCCATCCCCCGGCAGCTTCGGATGGGGTGGCGGTGTCGGCACCTCATGCAATTCGGATCCCGCCGAGGGCATGATCGCGATGCTGCTGACCCAGCTCTCGCTCATGGCCCCGGCCGCCGCCAGCATCCAGACCGATTTCTGGACGCTCGCCTACGCCGCGATCGATGACTGACCGAAGGAGCACAAGACCATGTCTGCTCAACAAGCCGTGATGCCGGAGTGGCAGGAATTCCTGGCCGGCAACCATGTCGCCGTGATGGCCGTCGCCAGCGATGAAGACCGGCCCCCGCTCGCCGTGCCAGTCTGGTACCACTACGAGCCGGGTGGGATGCTCACCTTTTTCACCGGCACCCAGGGACGCGTCGCCCGCAAGACCAGGCTCATTCGCAAGGCAAACGTGCTGAGCATGGTCGTTCAGAACGAATCTCCGCCCTATCGCTCGATCTCTGTCGAATGCCGGGTCGAGTCGATCGACGCCGCACCCGGCGCCGACCAGGTACTCGCCATTGTCCGCCGCTACCTGCCGGAAGAACACGCCCAGGACTTCGCCGCCAGCGAAGTCAACCAGCCCGATTCGCCGTTCGTGCTGTTCACGTTGCGACCAGAACGCTGGCACACCTTCGGGTTCGACAATCCGCAAGACGGCTAGCGCCAATGGCAGATCGCTCGTGCCGCCCTCGACTACGCTGGTCAGCCAGACTAACCATCCCGGCAGTTGACCTCAACCATGGTCGAGGGAGTACGGTAGGAATCAAGAGGCCGGTGTCAATCGAGCACCGGGTCGACGTCACCGGGAAGGACATCTGATGGACACCAATGCCGCAATTGGGCCGGAACCTCGCGCCGGGCGCAAGGAGTGGATCGGCCTGGCGGTACTCGCGTTGCCCGCGATGCTGATCGCGATGGACATGACCGTGCTCTACCTGGCGGTGCCGCACCTGAGCACCGACCTCGCCCCCACCAGCTCGCAACTGCTCTGGATTCTCGACATCTACGGCTTCCTGATCGCGGGGTTCCTGATCACGATGGGCACCCTGGGCGACCGCATCGGCCGCCGCAAGCTGCTCATGATTGGCGGAGCCGCCTTCGCCGCCGCATCCGTCGCCGCGGCCTACGCCACCAGCGCCGAGATGCTGATCGCGACCCGCGCCCTGCTCGGCATCGCCGGGGCGACCCTCATGCCCTCGACCCTGGCGCTGATCCGCAACATGTTCCACGACCCCGCCCAGCGCACCACCGCGATCGCCGCCTGGATGTCCAGTTTCATGGTCGGCACGATTATCGGGCCTCTCGTGGGCGGCGTGTTGCTGGAAAACTTCTGGTGGGGCTCGGTCTTCCTGCTGGCGGTGCCGGCGATGGTCCTGCTGCTGATTGCCGGACCGATCCTGCTGCCCGAATACCGCGACCCGAATCCGGGGCGGCTGGACTTCGCCAGCGTGCTGCTCTCGCTCGCCGCCGTGATCCTCACCATCTACGGCATCAAGGAACTCGCCAAGGATGGCCTGGCCACGCTCCCGATCCTCTCGATGGTGGCTGGCCTGGCGATCGGCGCCGTCTTCGCCCGAAGGCAGCGCACGCTGACCAACCCGCTGCTGGACCTGAGCCTCTTCGCCAACCGCAAGTTCAGCGCCTCGCTGGGGACGTTGACCCTCGCCCTCTTCGCGATGTCCGGCGTCTTCTTCTTTCTCGCCCAGTATCTGCAACTGGTGCTTGGCTTCTCGCCGTTCCGGGCCGGGCTGTGGACCCTGCCCCAGGCGTTCGCGATGATCGTGGCCGCCGCCTTGACCTCGACCCTCGTCCGCTTCGCGCGTCCGGCCTACGTCATGAGCGCCGGACTCCTGGTCGCGGTGGCGGGATTCGCGCTGCTGGCCCGGCTCGACGGCTCGTCCGACGTGCTGCTGCTGGTCGCCGGGCAGCTCATCATGTCGCTAGGCTTCGGACCGACCGTGATCCTGGGAATCGACATGATCGTCGGGGCCGCGCCACCGGAACGCGCCGGGGCCGCCTCAGCGGTTTCGGAAACGGGCCAGGAGTTCGGGTTGGCGATCGGCGTCGCCATCCTCGGCAGCATCGGAACCGCGATCTACCGCCGCTCACTCGACGGGTCGCTACCCGCCGGCATCCCTGAACAAGACGCCACAACCGCCCGCGACACCCTGGGCGGCGCGCTGGAGGTCGCGGCGGCGCTGCCCGGCCAGGCTGGCCCCGACCTCGCCGAGGCCGCGCGGCAGGCGTTCACCCAGGGGCTCCAGGTCAACGTCGTGATCGCCGCCGTCTTCACGGCGGGCGCGGCTCTGCTGCCCGTGCTTCTCCTGCGGCATGTGCGACCAGCGAGCGAGACCGCCGAGGATGAGGAAGATACCGCCACCGGCGGCGAGGGCGTACCGGGGCGTCAACCGGCGCCGGGCCCGGCCTACGAGTAGTGCGCTGCTTTCCAGGTGAGACGAAAAACGGGTGATCGGTGGCGATCACCCGTTTTTCACGTGAGGGAGACGGCGTGCCCGTGCGCAGACCACCTATCGCCGTCGTCGTCGGGGGTTCACGATCCGGAGGATGACGACCCGCTCTGGCTCCCGGCGGTACTGGATGACGTGGTGTCGCAGGTGATACTCACGGACGTTGGACGGTTGCCCTTCGGCGGGATGACCAATGTCAGGGAACTGCTGGATGAGATGGAATGCGTCGTCAAGAATCTGGTCATAGATGCCTCGCTGACCTGATCCCCAGATTTTGAGGGTGTATTGACCAATGTCTTCAATCTGCGCTCTGGCCTGAGCCGAAATGACGAGCCTAATATTTGATGTCATCAGACACCACGTGGCCCCGCTTCAGGTTTTCCTCGGACTGGCGGCGAATATCGGCCCGAAGCTGGGGGGTCCACTCGAATACTTCGCCTCGATCGGCTTGGGCGATCGCTTCGAGGAGGTCCTCATCCTCTTCCCAGCGGTATCCCCCCATCGCCTGCTCGACGGCGTTGGCGATCACGGCATCCGTCGTGTCGTAGCGGCCTTCGGCAACTTGCCGGTCGATCCAGGACTGGATGTGGTCGGGAAGGGTGATCGTCATTGACATGGTGGCCTCGATTCCGGGAGCACGAACCGCGTTGCCTCCATTATACGGAAGGGTTACGGGAGTTGATCTTTCGTCACCACGGGCCGAGACAAGCTCGGCAACCCTACAAAATGCTTGCTTCCAACGCCGCTTCGTTCGCCCGGATCCGGGCCAGGTCGGCGTTGTACGAGCCTACATGATCTTCCGCAAGATGCGTGGCCACGCCCGAATCGCCGGCGGCGGCGCGGGCCAGGATGTCATCACGCAGCCCCTCGATGCGGGTGATCGCCATCTCCAGCAATCCGCGCCGGTCCTCCAGCCCGTAGGCGTCGCAAAAGCGCGCCAGTCGCCGGGCCCGGTCCGGCGGCTCGCGGAACCCGAACCCGATGCAGTTCGCGTCGCTCCCCAGAGGCGCCAGCCGGTAGGCGGCGTAGGCAATGTCCCACAGCTTCGGTCCCGGCCCGGCCACGTCGAAGTCGATCAGCCCAACCGACAGTCCCTCCCGGTAGACGATGTTGTAGGGCGCGACATCACTGTGGCAAATCACCTCCCAGCGGGCGGGATCGGGATCGCGGTAGCGCCACGGCAGGTCGCCCCAGCCCGGCTGAATGGATGCCGCCTCGTGATAGCGCCGGAGCATGTGGGCGCACGCCACCAGCGACGCTTCGGTCATCATCGCCGGGGTGAGGGGATAGTTCCCAACCTCGCCGGGAATCATCGTCAACACCTCGCGCCCTTGCGCGTCGAACCCGAGCACCCGCGGCGATTCCGAGAAACCAATGGCTTCGAGTTGCCGCAGCAGGGCATGGACCGCCGGGGTCCAGGGATGGACCGGCCGCCGCACCGTCTCGCCGACCTGGACGACGACATTCTCGTTCCCGCCCTTGAGCACGATTTCCTGTTCTTGCGATGGCATCGTGAGGGGCATTCCTTGCTGGGTCATGAAGATCCATTCGGCCTTGCTCGGGGCAGGCTCCTGTATGAGTCCGATCCTGGCATCAGATGTATCTCCGTAATTGGTACAGGCTCAACTCGAATCCAACGGATCCCCAAAACGCGAGCGCGACCGGATTGTCCGCGCGAACGTTGAGGTCGATGCGGTGAACGCCGCGCACCTTGAGTGCTCCGACGATCCGGTGTGCGCCTGCCTGCCCAATACCCTGGCGCCTGTACGGGTGGTCAAGGAAGAAGTCACGGATAGTCGCGCCCATTCCGTCATGATTCTCCCAGAGGTCCACTTTAGCGAATCCTGCTCTGGCGTTGTCGGCCACGAGCCACCAGCAGATGCTTTGTCCATCCCCGAGCCGGAAATGGCTATCGAAGTAGACCGCACGCCGTTCAGGATCCTGAATCACCAGGGCATCCGGCATAAGCCCTTCCCAATAGCGGTAGGCCATGGACCGGAGATCAACGATATCGGATTCGGCAATCTGTGACAGTTCGCATGTTGGCATGAATCGATGCGTTCCTTTGTTGGGTAAGTCCTTGCCTGGACTGGCAAGTCCCACATCGTATTTCGTGTGTGGCATAACAGGTTTGCGAGTTGTGCTGACTGTAAACGCCTTGACCAGCGATGCTAGATTTGTAGGTGAAAGTGATCTTCGTGGCGAGAGACGACCATTCGGTCCGCGGCCCCCGCGCTGTGCCCAGAGACGTCCGGTCTGCCGCCCGGACCGAGGATCACTTTTCATTCCTCACAATGCTCTCCACTCCCCGAAGTCGATTTGCCAGAAACTTCTTATCTGATCCTCAAAGACGGTAACGACGTTGTAACTTCCCGTTCTGTAGCGACCAAGACTGGCGCTGTACCAACGCTGCGACTCATCCTGAAACAGCACGCGTCGCACCTGATGTCCGGGCTCGATACCAACGTATTGCCATCCATCCAGGTATGTGGAAAGGCGCGAAATCACCGGCAAGTCACGCACGTGCTTCCCGACTACGGCCTGGTATT
>JACCYX010000346.1 GCA_013696265.1 Chloroflexia bacterium | reverse complement strand
ATCCCGAGTTCGGCCAGGAGATGCACCGACCAGGCGCCGGCGGTCAGGATCAGCCGCTCGGCGAGGTACGTATCATCACCCGTGTCCACCCGCACGCCGGTATCCGTCGCCGACCAGGAGACGACCGGGATTTCCTCGCTCAGGATGCCGCCCGCGTCCGTCATTTCGCGCGCGAGCGCCTTCAGCGCGACCGCCACATCGAGGAAGCCCGCGTCAGGACCGTAGCAGGCCACCCGATCTTCGGGCACCCGCCAGATCGGCCAACGGGCATTGACTTCCTCGCCGGTTAGCCACTCGTGGGCGATGCCGTACTCCACGGCGCTCGCCCGCGCCGCGTGTGCCCGGTCGTTGTCCGGTCCCGAAATGTCGATGCAGCCAATCCGGTACATGAACTGGTCGCCGGACCGCTCCTGGAGCGCCGTCCACAGCCGGTCGGCCTCCAGCGCCCACGGCACGTAGCGCGGACCTTCGGCGTAGGCGTGGCGGAAGATACGGGTCCTGCCGCCGTGGCTGCCGAAGGCGTGGACGTGCTGGAACCGCTCCAGCACTGTGACCTGAACGCCCTGGCGCGCGAGAGCCCAGCCGGCGGCGGTGCCCATCGTGCCCCCGCCGACGATCACGACATCAGTCCGGTGCGTGGCCATGTTCGCGAATGCTCCCACTGATGATTTGCCAGGTTCCGGCCGACGGCGATCGACTACGTCAGGCTGGCGTCGCCAAAGGCTTCCGTGACCGCGTGCTTCTTGTCGTACCAGGGCAAATCCTCGATCGGATCCTGGTTGCCGGTGATGCCGGGCGGGCGGTCGACCGGGGCCGCCCAACTGGCGGCGTTGGCGATGACCCGGCGGATTTCCTCGTTGAAGTAGGTTGGGTACGTTTCGTGGCCGGGCCGGAAGTAAAAGACCTTGCCCGCGCCGCGGTAATAGGCGCCGCCGCTGCGGAAGACTTCGCCGCCCTGGAACCAGCTGACGAAGATCAGGTTGTCCGGCTGCGGTATGCCGAACGGCTCGCCGTACATCTCTTCCTCGGCCAGTTCGATGTACTCGCCGACTCCCTCGACGATCGGGTGCCCCGGCGAAACGACCCAGAGTCGCTCCTTCTCGTCCGCCTCGCGCCACTTCAGGTCGCAGGTGGTGCCCATCAGCCGCTTGAAGATCTTCGAGAAGTGGCCGGAGTGAAGGACGATCAGGCCGGCCCCGTCCAGCACCCGCTTGTGGACTTTGGCGACGACCTCGTCCGAGACATCGGCGTGCGCCTTGTGCCCCCACCAGACGAAGACATCGGTGTTGGCGATCACGTCCTCGGTCAGGCCGTGCTCCGGCTCGTCGAGCGTCGCGGTCCGCACCTCGAAGCCGCCGGCCGCGTTCAGGCCCTCGGCGATCGCGCCGTGGATGCCGTTGGGGTAGATCGAACCGATCTGCTCGTTTTCCTTCTCGTGCCGGTATTCGTTCCAGACGGTAACGCGAACGGGGTGAGACATGTCAGTGATTTCTCCTTTACCATCGTTGTGGATGTTTGCGCACAACTTGATTGTCATTCCGAGCAAGCGAGGAATCTTGTGCTTGCTTACAGGGAGAACCAAGATTCCTCGCAAGCTCGGAATGACAAAGAGCCTTGGACATAGCACTCAACATGACGGAACGGTTGTGCCGTCACAACTCAAACGGCATCCTGCACCAGATCGCGGGGTTTGTCACCCGACCTCGGCGATGTCGATCTCGCGGCCGAGCGCCGCCGAGCGGTAAACGGCGTCGATCAAGCGCACCCGGTCGAGCCCTTCCTCCCCGTCGGGGCTGACCGGTGTTCCGTTCAGGATGCCGTCGACGAAGCCGTTGATGATCTGGGCGTGACCGGGCCGGCTGACCAGCCGCGGGTGGCTGTCGGTGGTGGTGTCGCCGATCTCGGAAAAGAGGTCGAGAGTGTCGACATCGGCGTACTTCTTCGAGTGAATCCGGGCTCCTCCCTCGCTGCCATAGAACTGGACCCCGAAGTCGTCATCCATCTCGGTGAACGACGCCCACGATGCCTCCAGCAGCAGGGTGCCGCCATCTTCGAAGCGGAGGAAGGCCGTGGCGAGGTCCTCGACCTCGTAGTTGACTGGATCGTCGGACCCCTGGCTGGTGCGGCGCCCCACCCAGTTGCCCCGGCCGCGGGGCCCGATTTCGGAGTAGGTGGCCGCGCTCACGGTGGTGACGACCGGGTTGCCGAGCATGTAGAGCGCCATGTCCAGCACATGCACGCCGAGGTCGATCAACGGACCGCCGCCGGCGGCCTCCTTCGACGTGAACCAGCTTCCAAGTCCCGGAATCCCGGACCGCCGCATCCAGTACGCCTTGGAGTAGTAGACCCGGCCCAGCGCCCCGCACGCGATCTGGTCGCGAACGATTTCGACATCGTGCCGGGTCCGGCGCTGGAACGAGACGGCCAGGATCTTTCCGGTACGCTCGGCCGCCTCCAGCATCAGCTTGCCTTCGTCCACGTGGCGGGCGAGCGGCTTCTCGATCAGCACGTGCTTCCCGGCCTCGAGCGCCGCCACCGTCACCGGCATGTGCAGGAAGTTGGGGACGGCGATGCTGACCGCGTCGATGTCTTCCTGGGCCAGCAAGTCCTGATAGTCGCGGTAAATGCGCGGAACACTGAATCGACCGGCCAGCATCTCGCAGCGGTCGGTGTCGAGACCGGCCAGGGCCACGACCTCCGCGCGTGGTTCCGCCGCATACCCTTCGAGGTGAAAGAGCCCGGCCCCGCAGCCGATGACACCAACGCGAACCTTGTCTTGCGCCACGTACGTACCTTCCATGCGATTCAGAAGTGAACGACAACGTGCGCCATCGACGACGCACGTTCGGCGGTGAGCATGGCATTCCCGCGAACAGTGCGCAAGCAATTTCCCGGATCAATCGATGAGGCGAATGACCGTGAGTTCCGGCGGGCAGTTGAAGCGGACCGGGGGGCGGTACATCCCGAGTCCCGATGAGACATACAACTGCATATCATCGACCAGGTAGCGCCCCAGCGGATACCGCTTGCCGAACTTCGGCGCGGCGATCGGCCCGATGCCCGGCAACCGCACCTGACCGCCATGGGAGTGACCCGAGAGTTGCAGGAACGCGCCGTACGGCGCCGATTTCTCGGCAAAGTCCCCCTCGTGCCAGAGGCAGATCGCCGCGCCGTCGGGCGGCACCGCCGCAAAGGCGGCGTCGAGATCGACCTCGCCGATGAGCCCATCGTCGACTCCCACGATCCAGATCGGGCCTTGATCGGTTTCGACGCAGACGGCCTCGTTGGCGAGGATCCTGATTCCCGCCTCCGCCAGCGGCGGCACAACCCGCGCCCGGATATTCGCGAGATCGTGGTTGCCCATCACCCCCCAGGCGCCGTAGCGCGCGGTCTTCGCCATCCGGCCAAGCACGGGCGCGGCGCTCGCCATGAAGCGGGGGGATTCGCAGATGTAGTCGCCGCCGAAGAGCACGATGTCCGGCCGGATCTCCTCCAGCCGAGTGACGATCGGTTCGAGGGCAGCCGTCAAGAAATGCGGCCCGACATGGGTATCAGTGACGAACGCGATCGTGAGTCCGGCGAGGGTGCGGTGCTTGCGTGGCGTCTGGACCACGACGTGCTTGACCTCGAAGCGTCGAGGCGCGACGAATCGCGCCCACCAGGCCATCGCCGCGCCGATGAAGAGCCCGAAAACAGCCAGGAGCGCCAGGATTCGCCGTGTGTGCAGATGCGTCATGAAAGACCGATCATGGCGGTCAACGCCAGGCCGATGCTCGCCAGCGCCCCGTAGACGAGGTGGAGCCCGGCCGAGCGCCGGACCAGCCCGTTAAGCCGCGAGGGCGCCGTTTCAACCGCGATCTCCCGCGTCAGCCGCAGGGCGACTGGAAAGGCCACGAAGACCAGCAGCAAGGGCCACGATCCTGGATCGAGCATCACCATGACCGTGGCGCAGGCGAACGGCACGAAGACCAGGAACGCGTATTCGATCGTCGCCGCGTGCCGCCCGAGGAGGTTGGCAAGGGTGCGCTTGCGCTGTCGCCGGTCGGAGTCAATGTCGCGCACGTTGTTGGCGTGGAGGAACCCAGCCGAGAGCAACCCCATCGCCGTGGCCAGCAGCACGGCCTCGACCGTCACAGTGCCGGAGTGGACATAATACGCACCGGTCACCATCCCGATCCCCATCGCCAGGAAGACGGTCAACTCGCCGAGCGCATAGTAGGCGAGCGGGAACGGCCCGCCCGTGTAGAGGAAGGCGGCGGCGGCACTGGCGACCGCGATCCAGAACACAACCTGACCGACCGAGGCGATCACCGGCAGGGCCGCGATCAGCGCGCCGGTGAAGCAGAAGGCGATGCCAAGTCGCAGATCGCCGTGGCCGAGCGCCCCCTGCTGCAAGGCCCCGCCCTGACCCAGTGTTTCGTCGGTATCGACCCCACGCACATCATCGAAGTAGTCGTTGGTCAGGTTGCAGGCGGCGTGAGTCAGCACCGAGGCGACCAGCATGAGGGCGAAGAATCCCCAGCGCACGTCGCCATCGACCGCCGCCAGCGCCGTCGCCGCGACGATCGGAATCGTCGAGGTCGTGAACGAGCGCGGCCGCACGGCCCAGAACCAGGTCTTGAGCGATGGCGCGCGACGATCGGCCCGCTTCCAGGGCAACGCCCAGGTCTCCAGAATGCCGAGTCCCATCGTCAATGCCCAGCCAAGGAGCGCCGTCGCGGCCAGGCCGACGAACATCTGCTGGATTCGCAATGTCTGGTAGCTGTTCCAGATCACGTAGCCGAGACCGTCCCTGGCGCTAATGAACTCGGTCCCGACCACCACCAGCAATGCAAATCCGAGCGCCAGCCGCATCCCGGTGAAGATCGACGGCAGCGCACCCGGCAGGGCGACGGTCGTGAACAACTCGACGCGGGAGGCGCCGAGGTTCTTCGCCACGTCCCTGAAAGAGCGGTCGAGTTCCAGCACACCGTTCATGGTGCTCAGGGCGACGAGGAAGAAGATCGAGAGCGCGACCGTCACCAACTTCGATACTTCGCCGGTGCCGAAGGCAATGATCGTCAGCGGGAGGACCGCGATTTTCGGGATCGCGTAGATCACCGTCGAGATCGGCATGAAGAACGTGCGGATCGGCCAGAAGAGACCCATCGCCAGTCCAAGCAGGACGCCGGGAATGGTTCCGAGGATGAAGCCAAATATGATCCGCTCGACCGTGATGAGCACGTTTGCAATGAGCGACCCGTCGCGGGTCATCTCGGCCGCGGTATCCCACAGCACGCTGGGCGCCGGCCAGAACCGGTTGTCGATCCGTCCGGTGCGTGAGAGCAGTTCCCAGACGCCGATAACCAGGGCCGGTCCGGCGACCGTCAGCACCAATTCGATCAGGCGGCGCGTCCGGAACGGATCCCTGGTTCGCGCGGGATTGGTCCGGGAGGAAATCGGTTCGGTCACCGGGCCAACGCCCCTTCCCGCATCTGACGGGCGCGCGTCACCTCGTCGCGGAGCAGGTCCCAGGTCTGGTTGAACAGCGCGCCGAACGCGGGATCGGAGCGCACTGCCGTCATCGACCGTGGCCGCGCGAACGGCACATCGATAATCGCCCGGATCGTTCCCGGCTGGGCGCTCATCACCACGATCCGGTCGGCGAGCGTGATCGCCTCGTCGATCGAGTGGGTGATGAAAACCACCGTCTTGCCGCTCGATTCCCAAATTCGCAGCAACTCTTCCTGGAGGATGAAGCGGGTCTGCTCGTCCAGGGCGCCAAAGGGCTCGTCCATCAGCAGGAGGTCAGGATTGACCGCCAGCGCCCTCCCGATCGCGACGCGCTGCCGCATGCCCTCGGAAACCTGATGGGGGTAGGCGCTGGCGAAGCGGGAAAGACCGAGCACGGCGAGCAGTCGCGAAGTAATTTCTTCACGCTCCGCCTTGCCGGTGCCGTTGAGTTTCAGTCCGTAGCCGATGTTGTCGCCGATGCTGAGCCAGGGGAAGAGGCTTCGCCCCTGGAAGACCACGGCGTTGGAGGGAGTCGCACCTGATGGCGACGTGATCGAGAGCTGACCGCTCGTTGGCGCGTCCAGCCCCGCCATCATCCGCAGCAGGGTCGATTTCCCGCAACCGGACGGGCCCACTATCACGCAGAACTCGCCAGCCGGAATCTCCAGGTCGATCTCGCGGACGGCCTCAACCGACCCGTCTGGGGTCAGGAACTCCCGCCCAACGCTGGCCGCGTTGATCGATGCGCCACCCGTTGCCGGCGATGGACCAGTCGCTTCGCTCACTCGCCGATCGTCTCCAGGGCGGCGTCGACGTAGGTGGAGTTGACCATCGTCGCCGGGTCGATGTCGTCCTCGTAGTCGAGCAGTCCGCGCTCACCGAAGAAGGACTGGAGCTGGTTCATGCTGTCGAGATTGACCGTGCCATCGGTCGCGTAGACCGGCTTGACCGAGGCGGCGATGAGCGGGGCCGGCACGCCGGTGTACTTCTCGATGATCGCGAGGTGCAGCGGGTCGTTGAAATTCTCGGTCAGGTCGCGGGAGGCACGAAGGTAGCCGGCCACGACCCCCGCCGCCGCGTCCGGGTTGTCACTCATCCACTGCTGGTTGCCGAAGATGACGGTCGGCTGGATGTCCTGAACCGGCAAGTCGGAAAGCAGGCGCACCGCCAGCCCATCCTGCTCGGCCTGGGTCGCCAGCGGCTCACCGATGATCGACGCATCAAGCGCGCCGGAATCGAGCGCCACCACGGCATCGGGGAAGCTCATGTACTGGAGGTCAACATCCTCGATCGAGAGACCGCCGGTTTCCAGGGCGATGTCGAGCCAGAGTTCGGTCGCGCCCGGCGCGTTGACCGCGACCCGCTTGCCTTCGAGATCGGCCACGCTCGTAATCGAGCCCTCCTCGCAGGCTTGGGTCGAAATCATCAGCGGCGATGCGATCGGCGATCCCTCCTGATGACCGGGAGCGACGATTTCGACGCCCAGCCCCTGATCGACCGCGTTCCAGTAGGCCGGTCCGACCCCGCTGATCGCCATGTCCATGTCGCCAGTCGCGGTCAGCAGCACCATGTCGGAACTGCCCGGCAGGACTTCGAGCTGGACATCCAGCCCTTGTTCGGCGAAGTAGCCCTTCTCATAGGCAACGAACACCGGCGCGAAGATCGAGACCGGGATGTAGCCGAAAGTGACTTCAATGGCCCCATCCGGGACTGTCACTCCCGACAGTTCGGGTGCCTCGGCGATCTCGGGAACCGGCGTGCCGGTGTCGAGCGGCTGGCAGGTGGCTCCCTGCGCGGTGCCGGCGAGGCTAATGGGCGCCAGCAATGAGAGGAAGAGGCCAATCACCGTTAGCGAGACCACGAGCACCGATCGTCCGCGATACGGTTCGATAATTTGCGTGCGCATCTTCGTGTGTTCCCCAGAGATCAGGTCAAGCCGGCAACGTGGTGCAGTTGACGTGCGTAGGGGAGGGCTAGCGAGCCATGACGCTATACCACGCGACGACGCCTTGCTCGCGTATGCCCTCCCGTGTTGCCGCATCTACGCCGATCCGGCGACGGGAATCGAGGCTTGGTCACACGGCACCCGGGCGGGAGGGCATACGCGGGCCCAAAAGGGGGAGGCGAAGGTGTCCTTCACGGCCCGCTAGCCCTCCCCTACGAGTTCGGTGAGCAGACGCCTCCCGTCTCCGCCTAACTCACCGCATGCAGCTTGATCATCGGCTTGTAGGCGTTGCTGTGCTCCTCGACCACGTCGAAGATGCCGTTCTTGCGGTCCTCGACGACGGCGTGAATTTCCTTCGTCAGTTCGTCCAGCATGTCTTCCTCAAGCACCGTCTTGACGATCTTGCCCTTGCGGAAGATGACGCCCTTGCCGTTGCCGGAGGCGAGCCCGACATCGGCGTCCTTCGCCTCGCCAGGACCGTTGACGATGCAGCCCATCACCGCCACCCGGATCGGTTCGTCGATCTTCTCCAGCACCTTGTCGACGTTGTTGGCGAGGGTGAAGAGATCGACCTCGACCCGTCCACAGGTCGGGCAGGCGATCATCGTCGCGCCTTTCTGGCGCAACTCCAGGCTCTTCAGGATTTCGTAGCCGACGAAGACTTCCTCGGTCGGATCGGTCGTCAGCGAGACGCGGATCGTGTCGCCGATGCCGAGCGCCAGCAGGGTGCCGATCCCAACCGCCGAGCGGACGCTACCAGCGCGGGGCGTGCCCGCCTCAGTCACGCCGAGATGCAGGGGGTAGTCGTTTGGGAGCCGCGCGAACCGCTGGTAGGCCTCCAGCAGCACCGGCACCTCGAACGCCTTGAGGCTGACTTTCGTGTCGTAGAAGTCGAGGTCTTCGAGGATCTTGATGTGCCCGAGCGCCGACCGCACCAGCCACTCGGCCCGGAGCTGGATTTGCGAGGCGCCCTCCAGGGCCATCTCGTCTACGAATTCCTCGGTCATCGGCGCGACGGACCCGAAGTTGACACCGATCCTGATCGGCGTGCCGCGCTCCTTGGCCTTGGTCACGACCTGCCGGACGTGCTCTTCCTTGCGGATGTTGCCGGGATTGAGCCGCAGGCCATGAATGCCGGCGTCGAGCGCCTTGAGGGCGAGCGTGTACTCGAAGTGGATGTCGGCAATAAGTGGCACGGGCGAGTGAGGAACGATGTCCGGCAGGGCCGCGGCCGCCTTGCGGTCAGGCACGGCGATCCGCACGATCTCGCAGCCGGCGTCGGCGAGTTCCTGGATTTGGGCGAGGGTCGCCTTGGGGTCGCGCGTGTCCGAGGTGGTCATCGACTGCACGCGGATGGGGTAGTCGCCACCGAGGGCGACATCACCGACGTTGAGCACGCGGGTTTTGCGTCTGGGTGCGACGAGGGACATGGGTGGGTGCGTCCTTTGTTTGGACCGCTTTAAAGGTTGGAGGGGCGGTCCGAGAGAAGAGCGAATGCTCCCCCTATGGTACGACGCGCCAGCCAATTGTGCCGAATTTCACAGGTCAAATGGGTAGCGCCTTACGCTGGACCTGGAAAGTGGAACGCCCAGTTCGTTGGGTGGTCCACATGAGCCGTAGGGCTGCCGAGCTTGTCTCGGCCCAATTGCCCTCAACCAACGTGAAGGCTTTCTCGAACCACGCTCGACGTGGAGTCAGGGCCGAGAC
>JACCYX010000342.1 GCA_013696265.1 Chloroflexia bacterium | reverse complement strand
GAGACAAGCTCCGCAACCGTACTGGCCAGTCTGGTGCCGGCTACCCTCGGGTCGAGACACGCGATCGGCAACCTTTGACCAGGGCCGTCGTTACCAATGCGCGCGGACCTAGAAATCGAATGGCATGTTCTTTGGCATTTTGCCCTTCTTCGCCATCTGGCTGAACTGGCCCATCATCTTCTGCATGTCCTTGAACTGGGAGAGCAACCGGTTGACGTCCTGCCGCTCGACACCGCTGCCCTTGGCGATCCGTCGCCGGCGGCCGTGGTCGATCCGCTCGGGGTGGCGGCGCTCCCAGGGAGTCATGCCCCGGATGATCGCCTCGACCTGCTTGTAGTCGTCGTCCGAGATCTGGGCCTTGGCCTGGCGCATCTGCTGCCCAAGACCGGGAATCATCTCCATGATCTGGCTGAGCGGACCCATCTTCTTGATCTTCTGCAGCTGGTCGAGAAAGTCTTCGAGGTCGAACTGCCCCTTCATCATCCGGTTCTGAAGACGCTCGGCATCCTTCTCGTCCGTCTGTTCCTGGGCGCGCTCGATGAGCGACAGCACGTCGCCCATGCCGAGGATGCGGCCGGCGAGCCGGTCTGGATGGAATGGCTCCAGCGCGTCGAGCTGCTCGCCGGTGCCGATGAACTTGATCGGCACGCCGGTGACGGACCGGATCGAAAGCGCGGCGCCGCCCCGGGCATCGCCGTCCATCTTGGTCAGCACCAGGCCGGTGACATCGAGCTGAGCGTTGAACTCCTCGGCCACGCCGACGGCTTCCTGACCGGTCATCGCGTCGGCGACGAGGAGGATTTCCGTCGGGTTGACGGCGGCCTTGATCTCGACCAACTCTTGCATGAGGGCCTGGTCGATCTGCAGGCGCCCGGCGGTGTCGATGATGACGGGGTTGAAACCGCGACCGTTCGCGTAGGCAATTGAGTTGCGGGCGATCGCGACCGGGTTGGCGCCCGTCCCTTCCTCATAGACCGGGACATTGACCTGCTTGCCGAGCGTTTGCAATTGGGCGATGGCGGCGGGCCGGTAGACATCGGCGGCGACCAGCAGCGGGTTGCGGCCCTGCTTGCGCAGGTGAACCGCGAGCTTGCCGCTGTGGGTGGTCTTGCCGGCTCCGTTGAGGCCGACCATGAGGATGATCTGCGGTGGGCTGGCGGGCGCGTTGAGCGGCACCTGCTCGGCGCCGAGCACCGCGATCAACTCTTCGTTGACGATGCCGATCACGGTTTGGGCGGGCGTCAGGGAACGGAGGACATCCTGGCCCACCGCCCGCTCGCGAACCGTGGCCACGAACTCCTTGACGACCTTGAAGTTGACGTCCGCCTCGAGCAGCGCCCGACGGACCTCGCGCATCGCGGCGTCCACATCAGGTTCGGTCAGGCGGCCCTTGCGGTTGAGCTTGCCGAATGTCTCGTTGAGCCGGTCGGAAAGTGTTTCGAACATCTGCTAGAAGCCCTCACCCTCGCCGAAGAAGAGCGAGTCCACATAGGTGTCCGGCCGGAACTCCGCCATGTCGGTGGCGCGCTCGCCGGTGCCGATGTACGAGATCGGGGTCCCGAGTTCCTTCGCTACCGAGAAGGCGATACCGCCCCTGGCCGTGGAGTCGAGCTTCGAGATCATGATGTCGGTAATCTCGACCGACTTTGAGAACTCGTTGGCCTGGACCAGACCGTTCTGCCCGGTGGTGGCGTCGATCACGAGGATTACTTCCTGCGGCGCTTCGGGCACATGCTTTTGCATGATCTTCCGCAGCTTGTGCAGCTCGGCCATCAGGTTGTGCTTGGTGTGCAGCCGGCCCGCCGTATCCACGATCAGCACGTCGACGTTGCGGTTGTGGGCGGCGACCATCGCGTCGAAGACGACGGCGCCCGGATCGGCGCCCTGCTGGTGGGCGATCACTGGGCAGTCGAGCCGCTCGCCCCAAACCTTGAGCTGGTCGATCGCCGCGGCCCGGAACGTGTCGCCGGCGGCCAGCATCACGGTGCGTCCGAAGCCTTGGTGATACTGCGCCAGCTTGGCGATCGAGGTCGTTTTGCCGGTGCCGTTGACCCCGGTGACGAGGATCACGAACGGCACGCCGCGCTGGAGGATCTTGACCTTGCGGTTGCGGGTCGCCAGTTCCAGCAACTGGATCATTTCGAGGCGTAACACCTCGCGGGCATCCGCCGGGTTGACAATTCGCTCGGCGGCGATGCGATCCTGGAGTTCCTTGACCAGCCGCTGGCTGACATCCCAGCCGACATCGGCCTGGATGAGCAGCATTTCGAGGTCCTCGAAGAGTTCGTCGTCGATTTCGGAGCGGTCGAAGAGGCGGGTGATTTCGAGAAAAACGCCCTTGCGCGTCTTCTCCAGCCCCTTTTCGATCTGCACATCGGGCTCGGCCTGTCGCCGAAACAATTTTCTGAGCACCACGAATGATCCTAGCTGGCGCGCCGGATGGGCGCGAAATGGGTGGGTCGTTGGGAAGGATGCCGTTTGGAAGAGGGTGGATTGCGGGCGCGTAGTCATGCGCTTCCACACCGTACCGGCACGCCGAACGCAACCGAAAGTATATCACCGGCACTCTGACACCCGAACCGGGAAATCGCGCCGGATTGGACCGTGTTTGGTAGGATCATCGTCAGTGACTCACACGTCGGCATTTCCTGGAAAGCGACATCATGCGCCGGTCCGAACTCGCACTCGCCGTCTATCTCCCGACCGCCCTGCTGGCGATGGGCCAGGGTCTGCTCTTGTCAACCCTGCCGACGTATGCAACCGAACTCGGTGTGAGTCTCACGGTCGTCAGCGTGATCGCCTCGGCCGCCGCGATCGGCACGTTGTTGACGGACGTGCCGGCCGGCGCCGTGCTTTACCGGATCGGTTTGCGCCGCTCGATGCTGATCGGCTCGGCGCTGGTGGTGATCGGCACCATGAGCCTCGCCCTGCCGCTCTCACCCACCCTGGTCGTGGCCTTCCGGTTGCTCGCCGGCGTGGGCACGGCGATGTGGGGTCTTTCTCGCCATGCCTTCATTACCCAGAACGCGGACATCGCCAGTCGTGGCCGGTCGATCGCCGTCTTCGGCGGTATCAACCGGATCGGCATGTTTGGCGGCCCGGCCATTGGGGGAATTTTGGCAACGGCGGCCAGCACCAGTGCGACATTCCTCCTCGCCGGGCTGATGGGACTGCTGGCGTTTCTGGCCGCCACGCTTTTCATTCCGAGGGAGAAGGCGGCTCCGCCGCTGCCGCGTGGGTCCGGCCGCAAACGCTGGGATCTCGTTCGCCAGACCTTGCGGACCAATTCTGGGGACTTGACGGCCGCCGCCGTCGCCCAACTCTTCGCCCAGATGATCCGGCAGGGGCGGCAATTGCTCATTCCTCTGGTTGGAACGACCGTGCTCGACCTCAACCTGGCCCAGGTGGGGCTGGTGATGACCGCCGCGTCCGTGCTCGACATGTCGATGTTCATCCCGGCGGGTGTGCTGATGGACCGCTACGGCCGGAAGTTCGC
>JACCYX010000307.1 GCA_013696265.1 Chloroflexia bacterium | reverse complement strand
GTTTACGACCGCCGCCGCCCGCATCAAGCTGCGCCGCCTCTCCCCGGCGTTTGAGGATTGACGCACCACTTATAGCGGATTGCAGAAAGGTCGATCGATATTTCCTGGCACGGGCGGCGACAAGCTCCGCAACCGTACATGAATCGGAACACATCACCTCTCATGTTATGCGCACTAACCGTTCCACAAATCGCTATCAGGTATGCTCTTCCCGGCAAGGACACTACATGACCGATCGAATCGGCGATATCGCGGACGACGCCACGGACGCGGAGGAATACTCCGCTGAAGATCTCCTGGAGCAGGCTCAGATCAACGCCCAGGCGCTCTTCCTCGGCACCGCCGAGGCGCTGGCGTCGGACAGCCAACGTCTCGATGCGTGGCGAAAAAGTTTGGCCGCCACCTTTATCCGCGGCTGGGACACCGACGATAAATGGGAACCGGCCGACATCCTCTACGCGCTGGTCACCAACTACCAGGCATTCGGCGCCGTGGCCGTCGAGGCGCGATTCGAGCATGTCCCATCTTCAGTGACCATCGCCAATCTGCCCAACGTTCACCTGGCGGACGCCCTCGGTATCGCGCCAGACCGCATGCACCACCTGTTCCGGATCGGGGAGGACCTGGCCGCGCGGCTGGGCGGGTCACTTTCGTGGACTTCTGGGCCGGACGACACGATACAGCTGGAGGCGGGACCAGCGTGAGCGCCACCATCGGCCGTGCCAGGGTGACGATCCTGTTCGAGAGCACCTTCTCGATCAAGGAGAAACGTGGCGAAATGAAATCGGTCGGCAGGCGCGTGCAGAACCAGTTCAACGCGGCCATCGCCGAGATCGAGACGCTCGACGACATGCGCACGGGGACGTTTGGTGTGGTGGTCGTCTCGAACGACGCATCGCACGCGAACGCCATGCTCTCGAACGTGGTCGCCTTCATCGAGCGGTCGCTCGACCTGGCCTACCTCGGCGAGGTCGAGATCGAGCTGTTCAGCTTCGACGGCTGACGCATTCGTCGCAGCTTCCCGAGTGCAGCGCCCAAGGCCGATTGTCATTCCGAGCTTGCGAGGAATGACAACATGGACACTTCACCCCACCGCTGGCGGGGTTCCGGGTAGCGTCGGTTCGGGCGTGGCCACGGGCGCGCCGCCGGAACCACTTGCAAAGCCCTCCGGCAGCACGATCGGGAACTCGGTCACCTGGCTCGTCGTGGTCTCGGAGACATGCATCTGGTTGTCGGCCCCTATCGCCAGGCCGACCGGGGCCACGATCGCGCCACCGGCCTCACCGCCCTGGATCGTAACGAAATCGGTTCCGTTGAATGCCTGCACGGTGCCGGAACCGGGCGAGGTCAGGTAGAGAACGCCGTTGGCATCGAACCGGAGATAGTTCTGCTGGCTGGCTTGCCCCTCCCAGCCCGGGACCGGGATTTGGGTCACTGGCGTACCGTCCTGGGCGAAGACGCTAATCCGCAGGTTGCCGGTGTCCGCGACGTAGACGTTGCCGTCCGGCCCGATCGCGATTCCGACCGGTTCGAGCAGCTTGCCGGGCTCCGCGCCGTGGCCGCCGAAGGCGCGCAGGAACGTTCCGTCCGAGGCGAAGACCTGGACCCGTTCGTTGCCGGTGTCCGTCACGAAGATTTCATCCTCCGTGATCGCGACGCTCCGCGGACCGTAGAAGAAGCCGGGGGAGACGGTGGGATCGGGGATGTCGCCGGCGTCGGTGAGTTCTCCCGACCGTCCCAATTCCCGGACCAGCAGTCCATCGGCATCGAGGATCATGATCCGGTGATTCCAGGTGTCCGCCACGTAGATCAGGTCGTCCGGGCCGATGACGACGTCGCTGGCGCCCTGGCCGGCCGGATCGAACCAGCCCAGGCCGATCCGCTGGTCGTCCTCGGCGCTCCACGACCCGATGAAGGTCCCATTTCGCTCGAAACGCTGGATCCGCTGGTTGCCCGAATCGACGACGTAGATAACCTGCCCATCGTTCGAAAGCGCGATTCCGGTTGGGGCATTGAGCTGGCCGAGCGCGGCGCCCGGTCCAAGCGATTGGCCGGTCTGGAGATCGAACGGCCCGGCGCTCGGGTCCATTTGGTTGCTGAGCCGGAAGGTGTAGCCGATGCCGATCTGCTCATCGCTCGGCGGTAACTCCAACTCGCGGAAGAAGAGGTACCGAAAGCCGTCATACCACTCGTCCGGCGACACCACCTTCGACAGCACGGTACCCAGGCTGAGGTCTTCGTACGTCGTCGGGGTTCGGTTGAGCCAAACGCGCGATTGCGTGATGTAGTTTGCGTCCTCCATCCCCTCCGTCGTTGGCGCGATCACCATGTCCGCGTCGCCCCAGCCCGCCGGGGTGGCCACGCGCAGGTCCGGGAAGTCACGGAAATACCAGACGTACGGCCATTCGACGGACGGGTCGACGGCGATGGAAATGCCGAAGCTGCCGGTGTTGTCCACGTTCGACACCTCAGCCAGCGACAGGTCGCGGGAGAGGCGCAGGGTCTGGTCGACGAAGCCGCGGACCCCCTCGGTCGGCACCCGTTGGGCGACCAGCTCCGTGCCGGTATCCGCCCGCTCCCAAGCCAACTGCGTGGCGCTCCGGACCGTGTAGGCGCCGAGTAGCACCGCCACCACGAGCAGCGCCGTCCACCCGGCGTATCGTGGATAGCGGGGATGGGACGATTCCCGGGCGATGAGGAATCCCAGGGGCAGGATGACGATCACCAGCACGAACAGCGCGCGCAGGTAGGGCGAGTTGACGGCCTGACTCGGGTCGTTGGCGCGGGCGATCAGCGTCACCACCCCGACGATCCCGAAGAAAAGGCCGAACATGACCGCCAGCAGCAGGCCGTCCCGCGTGGTGACGAGCGATCGCCAGGGGATGCGGTCGAAGAGCCGGCCGAGCCCGATGCCGCCCAGCAGCACCAGCGGCAACGTCACCAGCACCGCCTGGTCCGGCTGTCGTCCCGACGCCAGGCTGTGCAACACCAGCGCCGTCAGGAACCAGACCAGGAAGAGGGTTGGATGCAGGGTCCGCGCCCGCGCCGCCTCGTTGTCCGGCCGCGACGCGGTCACGAGCGCCACCACGGCGAAGATCACCGCCAGAAACTCGTAGAGCAGCGTGGCGTAGAAGAAGAACTGGGTTGGCGTGGTCGAGGTCTGGGTCGCCATCATGCGCCCCCAGTCGCTGAAGGTCGCAAGAAACCCCTCCAGCGCCCCGGCGTTGGAGAGCAACCGCGTAAACACGAGCAGCGAAATCACCACGAATCCGGCAAGAGCCGTCATCATCGCGGTCGCCGAATCGCCGATCGCCCGGATGCCGCCCGTGACCGGGCCGGTGTGGCCATCGCTCATTGCCCCCGCGGCCAAGGCGACCGTGATCGCGATCGTCGCTGAGACGCCTTCTGGTCCCGAGGCAAGCATCGCGCCGACCGAGGCCCCAAAGATTCCGGCCCAGGTGGTCGCGGACCGTCCTCCCGCCGATTGGCCTGCCCGCAACACGCTGGCGATTGCCAGCAGCGCGAAGAACGCGATGAGGATAGCCGGATCGATCGTCCGCGAGGCGAACACGAGCGTCGGGGCGATCGCCGCCAGCAAGGCCATGCCGATCACGGCGGTGCGGGAGAGGATCGGCCGGAACGCGAAGGTCAACGCCACGATCCCAAGACCGGCGATCACGGGCAGCGACCGGGCGATCGCGTCCGTCACGCCGAACAGGAAAAACGTGCCGGCTTGGAGGAGCAGGTAGAGCGGCGAAACGAGCGGCAACTCCTGACCCGCCGGCATCGGCTGGCCGGTGTAGAGCGACCAGGCATCGTAAGCCCATTCGCCCTCACGTGGGGTCATCACGTACGTGTCGAGCTGAACGAACCGAAGACCGAGCGCGATCAGGAAGACGACCGCCGAAGCGACGCCGAACCAGCCGAGTCTGGCCAGGTCAAGCCGTCCGTCAAGCGGACTCGCCAGCGGCCGCTCGACGGGCTCCGTGCCCTCAAGGACTTCCGTTGTCGTCCGATTGTTCGCCGCGTCAGTTGCGGTCACCGCGTCGTCCTTCCGTCATCCCAGGGATCAGTGAATCCGGGGCGGTCGCCGCGCCGGAAGATTTCCAATGGCTCGTCATGCCCTTACTCGCCATACCGTAGGTCGTTGTAGGTGGGCAGGAGATCGTTGCGGATGTAGATCTTGTATCGGTAGCCGTTCAAACCGCCGGGCAGCTCCCGGAAGAAGAGCAACCGGAACAACCGCTGCTCGCCTTCCGGCGTGGTCTGGGTCATGATGCTGCTCCAGACCGATTCCGCGATCGCCGAAACGCCGTGCGGGTTCGACTCGACGCCCCAGGCTGAACTGGCCGGGTTCAACTCAGGCGCGATCGCGAAGTTGCGATAGATCACGCTCTCGAGTTCATGCCATCTCAGGACGTACGTCTGCGACGTGTAGCCTTCGAGTTCGTCCGGCATGTAGCAGTCGCCGTCCCAGGCGGGCGGCACGCCAATCAGCACCGCCGGCAGGCCAGTGCCGGTGGCCACCTCCGCCTGGTTGAGCCGTCGGGCGCCGGGATTGTCGCGGAAGTACCAGGTCAGGGGCCAGGCGGCGCAATCGTCGTAGCCGATTTCGAGGCGGTCGTCGCCGTAGGCCAGGTACGACAGTTCGGTCAACTCGTCGTCCATCCGCTTTATGTCCGGGGTGGTGGTGTTGTAGATCAGCGTGTCGCGGGCGATGTCGCCTTCCAGGAACGCCAACCTGAAGCCGGCGTGGACCTGATACAGGCTCATCACGATCACGGCCGCCGTGACCGTGATGTAGGCCGTGCGCCGCACCCCCGCCAGGATCGCCGCGAGCCCCACCAGCAGCAATCCCAGGAGCGGGATGGCGGCCAGCAGCCACCACTCATCGAGGGCCCAGCCGGTCACTTCCCGCGCCCCGAACCCGGCGCCGGCGGATGGATATGTGCCGTAGGTCAACCGGGATGCTTCGAAGAACCAGGCGGCGGCGACCAGCACCAGCGCGACGAGCAGGCCCAGGCCGAACTGCCGTTCGCTGAAGCCGAGGATGCCACCGCGCCGCGCCCGGTACCAGTTCAGCGCGCCCACCACGATTTCATCGACGAGGAGGGCGCCGAGGAGGATAGCTGGCAACAGGAAGTGCATGATCAGCCACGGCATTTTTTCTCCGGCCCAGGACAGGACGCCGAACAGGAATCCAAACCAGACCAGCAGGAAGGCGGAGAACAGCAGGCGTCGGTCCATTCCCCTGCCCAGCGCGGCCCGGAGCAGGTGGCCGGAGATCATGACGCAGGCGGCGGTACAAAGGAAAATCGCCAGCCACTCGTACTGGAACGATTCGGTGATGAAATAGAACCAGGGCTGGTTCCCGCGACGCTCATCGTGCTGGCCCAGCCAGTAGAGGAGCGTGCCGTCGGTGGCGTAGGTGGAGGTCGCAATGCCGTCGAGGTTCGTGAAGAGGGTGGTGAAGAGGCCGAAGAAAATGAAGAGCGCCGCCACCGAGCCGATCGCCAGCCCGGCGGGATCGCGCAAGGCGTTCAGCACGCCTCGTTCCAGTGATCCCTCAGGCCCTTGCCCGAAGATCGCCGGAAGGTAGCCGTCGGTCCCGGCCCGTTCGCGCGCCGAAATCCGCATCGTCGAGGCTGAAGCGACGATGAAGAGCACGCCGATCATCAGGGCGCCGATCACGAACGGGTGCGTGAGCAGGTCCCGGTAGTAGGCGGATTGCTGCGCGGGTGTTGGGCTACGCCACGGAATAAGGGGCAGCGGTCCCCAGCCGAAGACGTTTCGGGCGACGACAAGCAGGATCGCCGCGCCCACCGTGCCGAGGCAGACCGGAATCAGGGGTCGCAGCGAGCCGAGCAGCAGCGTCCCGAAGATGACGCCGACGAATGCGAGCAGGATGGCGAAGACGATCTCGTGGTTGGTCAGCATGAAGGCGACCGACACGAACGACAGCAGCATCCATCGACGTTGCGGGTTCTCCAGGTAGCGGAAGATGGCGATGCAGAGCGCGATCGCGCCGAGGCAGGTGTACGGATCGTGCCGTATGTAGCGGGTGTAGTAGAGAAACGAGGGCGAGATCAGCAGCATGAACCCCGCCGCCAGCGCTCCCCACCGACCAAGAAAACGGGCGCCCCGCAGGAGCCAGGGGGCTGCCACCAGCAGCACGCCGGTCAGCGCCGGCAGGAAACGAGAGGAGGCGTCGCTGTCGCCGAGCAGGAAGTAGACCAGGGCGTTGGCGTGGAACAGGAACGGTCCGTGCGAGAGGGGATCGTGCCGGTAGGGAATGTCGCCGGCGGCGAAAAACCACGAGTAGTAGGTATGGATCGACTCGTCGTGGTGCAGCGTGCGATAGTCGAGGTTCCAGAACCGGGTAACTGCGGCGATGATCAGCAGGACACCCCAAAGCGCGCCTTCGACCGATATGCCCCGCTGGCGCACGGCGCTCGACGCACGGATGCCGTTTCCAGGGTAGGCCGTCTCGACGCTCGCGGGGTGGACCGTAGTTGGGTTGCCTGATACCACAGAAAGCGTCTCCAGGATCGGCTGGTCATTTGGCGCACGCGCGGGAACCGCTCCTGAATGCGCTCGTTCGACGAAAAAGTATGGCGCAAATCCGGCTTCTCGTTTCGAGGATACTATGCCCGGCGCATCTCCGCACAGAGTTTAGCGTGTCTCGGGAAAAGAGATCAGGCAAACTCCTTCGTGGAACCAAACGATCCGGGCCCCCGAAGGGTTTCGATCCGTCTGCTAGGATTAGCGTCGATTTGGCGAGTGCCGGAAACCGGTTCGCCGTAGCCTGTAACCGACGAGAGAGCACGGAGCAACGCATGACCGACAGTCCATCCACGGCAGACCAGGCCGACGAGCAGGAACAGCTCGCGCGGGAGATCGGCGAAGAACTCACGGATGCCTTCGTGGCCTACGTCCGGGGCGACGTGGCGTTCGAAGACCTCACCTTCGGGGTCTTCGATGCCCTGAGCGACCTGCACGTCATCGCCAGCGGCGATTACGTGCTCGAGGACACGGACGACGAGGCCGGGCAGGACGATGGCGACAGCGATGAGCCAGAAAATCCATAATCCCGGCCCCACGGCGCGGGGCGCCCGGTGAGCGGCGTTTCGCGCGGCCACCTTGACCGCTCGACGCAGCGCCGCTTCAGGCGGATCTTCCTGATCGCCGCCGCGGTCATGGTGCTCGTGCTGACGCCGTTCATCCTCAATGGCGACTTGCGGCTCGACCTGGCACATCGGGCGAACCTGGTGCCGGGCGGCGACATCGAGCAACTGGCCGGCGCCGGCAACGACCTGTCGCTGATCGTGCCGCCGATCCGGGCCACCAGCGAAACCGGCCGCGACGAGCGTCGCTTTCACGCGGCGTTCCTGGCCGATTCTACGGGCGACCGCGTCGCGCTGCGGGCCCTCGACAGCGATCGCTCGGTCGAGTTGCCGCTGCGTGAGTTCGACTTCTTTTCGGCTTCGGATGACGGAGCGCATGTCCTCTTCCAGGACACGCGCGACCCGGAGGAAATTGAGAGCGTGCTGGTGAATGTCGAGACGCTCGACATCGCCGCCATGCCGTCAAGCGACCCTTGGCCATCCAACATACCGGGTGATTGGGAAACTGGAGCCTGGGAGGTTTCCCCCGGATCCTGCGACGGCGTATCGCCGAACGCGGCGTTCATCGCCTGCTTCCAGAACCCGGAACTCGCCACGTACGTGGCCGGGGACTGGGAGATCCAGGCGCTGGTCTATGGCGATTCGGACCAGGTGTTGCCGATCTATCGCGGCACCGGCCTGCGGCCCTGGGCGGGCTGGACGAAGGACGGCTCACGGCTCTACTTCGAGAACGAAGAGGGCATTTGGGTCGCCCCCGTCTCGCTCGACATGTTTTCCTGACTCACCAGGGGCGAAGTGGCATCCGGGCGGACGACAGATTCGACCAGATCGCGGTTTGGATAGTAGCGTTTTACGGTCGAATCAGAGCCTGTCTAGAGCGAAGCGTGGGATCCGCCCCTACTCCCAACGCCTGATGTGCATGGCATATTCTCGTAAAGGCGGCAACCCCGGTCGCAAACCGAAACTGGCTAGCCAGGGTACAGGGGAGTCCGGCCGGTTCGCGGCACCTCCGATCCCCCGGCGCTGGAATCGCTACTTCCAATACACAAAGCGAGCGCAAGCGGTTGTGAGCACACATCGTGAGCGCGCCGTTTGTGCACGCTATCACAAACGCATGATCGCCGCGTTTCATTGTTAACGCCGCGGCAACCAATCGCCATCGTCGGGCGTAGTAGGATAGAGCCGTGGCCGATGCTCTCGGCCCGCCGGTTCATCACCACGTGCCATCTAACCTTTGCTCATCCCGTTTCCGGAACAACGCCATGAATCCTCTTGCCCTGCTGCTCCCAATCATGATCGCCCTGACCTGGGCCCGTCTCATCCGGCCTGGCCTGAACACGCTCCAGGGCACGCCCCTGCTCGTCGTCGCGCTCCCGCTGCTGGCGAGGATTCGCATGCACGCGATTCCCGCCCTGGCCGCCCTGGGGCTGGCTCTCGTGCTCGCCGTACGCGGCGACATCGCCTGGTGGCTGGTCGTCGTGCCAGCAATCTCCAACGTGTTGTTGGTCGCGCTGCCCGTGAAGTACACCCTGACCGATCTCGGCATTCGCGTCGGTTGGACCTCGTTCCGCCGTTGGACCGAGTTCGCCGGCGTCCGCCGCGCACCTGGCGGCGCCCGGCTGGTTGGTGTCCAGCGCCGGTTGGGCCTCCAGATCTGGTTGTCGGGTTCGCGTGGTGACGACGAGTTTCTCCAGTTCCTGCGCCAGACGGTGAGGAACGCCTACCAGGGCAAGGCAAGCGTGATCCCCTTCCCCCAGGATCGCACCACCGCCAACCATGCCCCGGACACCGATTCGTTCAAGTCCGGCATCTCGGCGTTCACCGCCGACCGGTAGGGCGCCTCTAATTTGGCACCTGTGGGCTCGACAGTCGATCGCCGAATGTACGTCTCAGTCTTTCGCCAGGTCGAGGGCGAGCAGCCCGGCGTTGAAGATCTGGCCGGCGTCGATCCCGACAGTGCGGTAGACCGCCTGGCGCGCGCCGGACTGGCCGAACTCGTCAACCCCCAGCGGCACCACCGGAACGCCCCAGACCGAACCCAGGAACGCTAGCGAGTGTGAGGCGCCGTCCTGCACGGTCACGATCGGCGCCCGCCGCTCGCCGCGCGGGATGAGCGTTTCCAGTTGGCCCAAGTCGAGCGGGGCGTGCGCGTCCCGCAACTGCGCCCGCCGCGCGTCGCGGCTGGCTCGGTAGAGCTGGTTCGCGCTCGTCACGTTGATGACGTTGGCGGCGACCCCTTCGTCGTGCAGTCGCCGGGCGGCCTCGACCGCCTCCGGCACCATGATGCCGCCGGTGGCGATGTGCACGACATCGGTGTCGGGAAGGTCCGGCGCGGTGACCGTGCGGTCGACCAGCCGGTACCCGCCCGCCAGCACCTGTCGCCGCAGCTCGTCCTCGCCCAGGCGGGCGAGCGGCTCATCCATTAACGACTGGTCGATCGGCTTGGTCGAGAGCCGCAGGTAGGTCGAGAGGCCATGTTCGCGGTCGCAGCACTGGCGCAACGCCTCAAGCAGCACCCAGTCGACTTCGCGACCGAACGTCGGCTCGAAATAGACCAGGTTCGGAAGCTCGATGCCCAGCGAGGGCGTCACCGTACTTTGGTGGGCGCCTCCCTCCGGGCTGAGCGAAACGCCCGCCGGGGTGCCGGCGAAGATCATTTTGGCGTTCACGTACAAGCCGTAGATCAACGCGTCGAGGCCCCGGCAGATGAACGGATCGTAGACCGTGCCGATCGGGATCAGTGGTTGGCCAGACAGCTCCCCGGTCAGCCCGAACTGGCTCAGGGCCATGAACAGGTTCATCTCCGAGATGCCGAGTTCAATGTGCTGGCCCCTGGGCGATGGTTGCCAGCGCAGCATCCGCTTGGCGTCGCTTTCGAAATCGTGAGCCTCCTCGATCGAAAAGACCCCGGCCTTGTTGATCCAGCCCGCGAGGTGCGTCGACGTCGCCACGTCGGGCGACATGGTTACGATGCGTTCACCGATCCGGGGAATCTCGCCCGCCCGCAACAGGGTCCGCCCGAACGCCTCCTGAGTCGAGGTTTGCTTCGGATGCCGGGTGTCGATCGACGACGGCACCGCTTCGACATCCAGAATCGGCGGATCCCGATGCTCAACCAGTCCTTCCGCGATCGCGCCGCACCATTCGCCCGCCGTGGAATCCGGCGAAAACGTCGCCCACTGGTCCGCCTCGTCGATCCCGAACGACTCGCGCAATTGCTCGAGTTGGGTATTGGTGAGCAGTTGCGAGTGGTTCATCGGATCGCCCGCGAAGGCCAGCCCGTAGCCCTTCACGGTGTAGGCGAAGATCACCACCGGCGCGTGATCGACCCGGTCCGCTTCGTTCAGGACCTGGATCAGCTTCGGCAGATCGTGTCCGCCGAGGTTGCCGACCAGCATTTGCAACTGGTCGTCGGGAATCTCGGCCACGGCGTCCAGGATTCCATGCCGCCACGCCCGGTCGGCAACGTCGGCGAGCCGCCGCCGCAGGTCGGCGCCGTCGGTAACGCGGATCAGCGCCTGGTACTCCTCGTTCGACATGGTGTCGATCCGCTGGCGGAGCGCCTCGCCGTCCGGACCGGCCATCGCCGCTTCGAGCGAGGTGCCGTACTTGGCCTCCAGCACGCTCCAGCCGGCACCGGCGAAGAGGGCCTTGAGCCGGGCCGCCTTGATCCCCGGAATCACCCGGTCGAGGCTCTGGCGGTTGAGGTCGATGATCCAGATCACGTTGCCGAGCCCCTGGACGGCCTCTTCGGCCACTGTCTCCCAGACATTTCCCTCGTCGAGTTCGGCGTCGCCGATCAACGAAATGAAGCGGTTCGACGTCACCGAACCGAACTTGAGTTCGGCGTACCGCCCCGCCAGGGCGGCGAAGACGGGCGCCACCGCGCCGAGACCCACGGAGCCGGTGGAAAAATCGACTGGATCGGGGTCCTTGGTGCGTGAGGGGTACGACTGCAAGCCGCCGAGTTCACGCAGCGTCGTCAGGTAGCGTTCGTCCAGGCGTCCCAGCAGGTACTGGCACGCGTGGAAAACGGGTGAGGCGTGCGGCTTGATCGAAGTGCGGTCCCCGGCCTTGAGGAACTGGAAATAGAGCGCGGTCATGATCGTAACGACCGAGGCCGAACTCGCCTGGTGGCCACCGACCTTGGTGGGCTTGTCCGGATTTTCGCGCACGTTGTTGGCGTGATGCACCATGAGGGTCGAGAGCCAAAGTACCCGCCGCTCGATCTCCTGCAAGACCGCGATGTCGTCGGGATCGAGCCCGATGCCCTCATCCTCGTCCCGTGGTGGCGCCTGCCGCAGTGTAACCATGTCGCGTCCCCCGACAACAATGTCCCGGCGCGCTCGCTGGCGCGCCGGGATCCATCAATAGGGCGTCCGATCGCTACGCCCATTCTCGTACAGCAGGTTCCGGACTGGTAGGGGAGCACCTTGTGTGCTCCCGTGATTTAGGGACCCGTTAGCAGCGGGAGGACACAAGGTCCTCCCCTACCGGAATGTCGCTTGTGAACGATGCCAATTATCGGGGCGGGTCGAACGCTTCGATCCCGTCGATGAGCCACACGCCGTCCACGTTGGCCAGCACCAGGGTGTCGCGATAACTCGTTCCACCCGCCGAAAGCTCGACGACGACCGACACGAGCCCGTTGTCCAGCACGGTGATCTCCGTGACGTCGACCAACTCGAACGTTTCCTCGACCTCCGATGGGCCGAAGGAAAGTTGCTGCTCGAACTCGGGTTGGTACGTGGCCGAGGAATCCGCGAGTTGTTCGGCCAGGTATCGCTGCGTGAAGATCGCGTACGCATAGGCGGCATCGCCCGTGTTGATGCAGGCGACGATCCCTTCGACCGCTTCCCGGATCGCCTCGTCGCCGGTATCCGAGCCGGGGTTCCCCGCGAGCGGGGTGGCCGCGATCTCGGCGGCCGGCGTGGCATCGAAGAGCGGAAGCGTCAGCGGGTCCAACGTGCATTCGCCCGCGAGTGGCTGGGCACCGGAGCCGGCCAAGGCGATGCCGGCCATGAACGCCGCGGCGAGCAAGGGCGCGAACACGATGTTTCGAGGAGAGATGAACGACATGTCAACAAGGCTCCTGAACGCGAAACACGACCGATGGCGTGCGGTAGGAGTGTCGCCGACGGTGGCGCCGCCCGCCAACCGGCCGTGATCGTCGCGGCGTGCGATATGCTTGGTTGCGGCCGGCGAGGTGCCGGTTCCCAGACAATGAGAATCAGGTTCCAAATGACGGGAAATCTCGCCAATATGCGAAAGAATTACATGCGGAACTCGCTCGATGAGACCTCGGCGGCGGTCGACCCGTTCGACCAGTTCCAAACGTGGTTCAACGAGGTGCGAGGGACCGACGCGCTCGAAGCGAACTCGATGACCCTGGCCACGGTCGATCAACACGGCGCACCCTCCGCCCGGACCGTGTTGCTCAAGGAGTGCGACCAGCGCGGCCTGGTCTTCTACACCAACCACGATAGCCGCAAGGGCCGCAACATCGTCGAGAATCCGGCCGTGGCGCTGGTCTTCAACTGGCCGACGCTGGAACGACAGGTGAGGATCGAAGGGCTCGCCAGCCGCGTGACCGACGAGGAATCTGACGCCTATTTCCAGTCCCGGCCGGTGGGCAGCCAGATTGGCGCGGCGGCCTCGCCCCAGAGTGAGCCGGTCCCAGACCGGGCCTTTCTCGAAGCCCGGTTCGAGCGGCTGTCAAACAGCGCCGAGTCGATCCGCCGCCCCGCCAACTGGGGCGGCTACCGCGTGACTCCGGCGATGTTCGAGTTCTGGCAAGGGCGGCCGAATCGACTTCACGACCGGTTGCGCTACGATCGCACGCCCCACGGCTGGGAGATCATCCGCCTGGCGCCCTGACGGCGGACGGGCGAAAGCCAAACGTGGTATTCTCCGTTGTCGTTGCGGCGCATTCGTCTAGCGGCCTAGGACACCGCCCTCTCAAGGCGGAGATCAGGGGTTCGAATCCCCTATGCGCTACCCGATCTCGTGATCGCCCGATTCCTTCGAGGAGTCGGGCTTTTTACCGCCCAAGTTGCGCCGCTTACCGCGCACCGGATCCCATATCGCCTCCCCCGGCTTCGCCTCGGTGGGCGGTCTCGTCGTCGAACAGCGGGATGCGGTTGACATTTGATTGGATCGGAGTAGCATCGGTTCCAGTCAGATCCCCGGAGCGGGTTCGTGCGGGTCCACCGTCGTTCGCCTGTTTGAACAGGATCATCCCCTGTCCTGCCTGGATCGTGGTCAATCTCAAGGCCGAAACGGCTCGCATCAACGAATGGAATGACGCTTGTCTCCGAACCCGATGGGGTACGGGAATCGATCCGCACGTCATCTTCGTCCCCTTTAGCCTGGCTTGCCGGGCGGACCAGTTGGCGTCGAAGGAGAGACGCATGTTCGGAACCATTGGACACATTCGCATCAAGGACGGACACGATAGCGCAGTGAAAGAACTCATGGTCGATTGGCAGTTGACGATCCGGCCGCGCATTCCTGGTTCCTTCCTCAATCTCTACGGACGTTCCGTGGATCGTCCTGGCGAATCGGTATTCGTGGCCCTCGCCGCGGACGAAACGACGTATCGCGAACTTGCCGAGCTGCCGGAACAGGATGCCTGGTATCGCCGTCTGCTCGAACACATCGAACATGAGCCGATGTGGGAAGACGTCGAACTCGAGTACTCCCAGGAATAGGCCCGCTCGGTCCGGCGGCGAACCTCGTCCCACGACGATCCCGGAGGGAACACTTCGATGAATGCCATGGATGTCGTGCGATTTGGACACCTCACCCTGCTGGGCACGCTTGAGCCTTCCGCGATGGACGTCATCGACCGGCCTGGCGCCTGCGGGAACTGGTCGGTCAAGGACATCGTGGCTCATCTTGGTTCATACGAGCTTGTCCTCATTGGCATCCTCGACGAGGTTTCAGGAGACGGGTCAAGCACGATCCTCGACCAATACCGGGATTTGGGTCCTGAATTCAACGATGCCGAGGTGATCAAGCGGCGGGACCAGGATTTCGACGGCGTGCTGAACGAGTTGAACCGCGCTCACGGCACGGTCCTTGAGCGACTCTCGACGTTCACGCCAGAGCGCCTGGGCTTCGGTGGGACCATCCCCTGGTACGGTGACGAATACTCCCTCGACGACCTTCTCGTCTACATGTACTACGGTCACAAGCGGGAGCACGCGGCCCAGATCGCGGTCTTCCGGGAGGCTGGATCGGCGAAACGCTAACGGTCCAATTGATCCCAGGCTCCAGGCCACGCGACGCCATGGAACCGGCGCGGCCATGATACGGGAAGCGATTCCCCAGTCGCGCCGCGGCGCCGCCTTTGGCCTGATCGGGATGACGACCGGGATCGCGGCTGGACTTCGCCCGCCACTCGGCAACTTGCTGGTCCACGCCTTTGGTTGGTCCGCCATCTTTTGGGCCAATGTTTCGGTGATCGCCGTTGCCCTTGGGTTGGGCTGGCGGTCGTTGCCGCGGGTTCGGCCCACGGGCACGATCCGTTCACGGTTCGACGTGGTTGGCACGCTCTTGCTGACCTCGTCGCTGGCGCTGGTGATCC
>JACCYX010000493.1 GCA_013696265.1 Chloroflexia bacterium | reverse complement strand
CTATTGGCGCAAGCTCTTAGGAACTTCTGGCCCTGCATGATCTCTAGGGACGAGGCGGGAATCGTTGGCCCATGGATATCGTGGGTAAACACAACTTACAGGGAACACTTCCCGTGAAAGAGCCCTGAACCGTCGATGCTCCAACAGATGCCGTGCCGGGCTGTCCGGTTGAACGGAGCTTGATTCCAGTAAGCCTTGCGCTCCGTGCCTGGGCCGACGAGGTCTCAACCATGATCGCCGGCCTTATGGCACAAGGCTCACCAAGAACCGGAAACCAGCGGGCTCTTGGTCCGACATTAGAGCGGCGTTCAGGTTGGTTGCGTGTCGGTATCGCGACGTACCGCCGAGGATGCCGGGGCGGAGCAAGCATCGCTGCGCTGCCGCAACCCTACGCCAGGACGAACGCGATCAACCAACCTGCACACCGCTCTAGGAAGCCGCCCCTTTCGCCGGGGGACGGCTTCTGCTTCGGTCATGCCGCTTCCGATTCGCGGTCGCGTTCAGCGGTCGTCTTCGCCTGTTCGTCGCGTTCGACGCGGCAGGCGATGTCGCCGAGGACTTGAACCAGCGGCCACAGGACCGCGTCGTCAGCCTGCGGCTCCGTTTCAGCGGCATTGAGGACCGCCTTCGGGTTGCATAGCCGGGGTCAACAGCCGGTCGACTTCGTTGGCCGGGATCAAGACGCGCCCGAACACGCGGACGGTTTGGATTTCGCCCGTCTTCATTGCCGTCCGGACCCGGCGTTCACTCACGCCTGTCATATCTACGAGTTCACGCGCGCCGAACGCGCGTCGGGGTATATCGATCAGGAGGTTAGGGGCTTGCGGAGCCATAACGCGTTTCCTCTCGGAATCGCGTCCGTGGCAACCAAAAAGGGCCACAGACACGACGAAAAGTCGTGACCGTGACCCTTGGACACTGGGGGTTTGCCCTGAGACTCGCACTTCCCGCGGCCTTGTCTCTGGCCGCCTTGAGATTCGCTAAGGCCTTGTTGTGGGGCATCGTGCTCAGGCGCTTCACCGCAGACCGGGGTGTCAATCCGTCTGCGCGGCGATTCATTTCAGACGAACCGCAAACCTACATTCATGAGAGTACATAACTTTGCACAGGGATTCAAAGTCCCCCCCTCACCCTGTATTTTTCGGGCAATTTTTGCGGTCATGAGCGTGTTTTAGTCAGCGGCAATAGCGTCTCGCTGTTCTTCCCGCAGAACGGACCGGATCGTCTCATGCGACACGTCGAAGGACAGGGCCAGTTCGCGAAGGGATCGCGTCGACGCAAACCGCCGAACGTCCGCCCGCTGATCGGCCGTCAGTTTCTTGACAGGTCGACGCGGGCTCGATGGGCTGTCGAAGTCGCCCGTCTCTGGGTCGATTTCCAGCGTGGGAAGGTAAATGGCCGTAGGTGGCATAATGCAACCGGCGAACCGATCCCCGTCGCTTCCGCCCATACATGATTCCGGGAAACGGAGACGGTGACTTCACGGATACGTGGCTCGACTTCAAGCCGTGGCATACATGCCACGGCTTGTTTGTTTTCCACGTAGACCGTCGCGAACACCACGCCTACCATGCGGTTCCATCCGTCATCCGGGCCGCGGTGGAGGTGGGGCAGGCAGGGGTGATGGCGAACCAGTCGAGGCGTTGGGACTACTTCGTCGAGCCCGCGACTCGGATTCTCACGGTTGACAGCGCCGCCCATCAACCTGTGAGAGAGTGGCTCTGCCTGGCGGGATAGTGTGCGCGCAATCAGGACCGGAGGCCGGCGGTGGAGGTTATCGAAGAGCTGGGCGACGATCTGGAGCTGCGCCAGGCGACGATTGCCGACACTGAGGCGCTTGTTGCCTTCAACGCTGAGATTCACCGGACGGCGGACGAAAGCACCAGCACATTCATCGCCTCCTGGACCCGAGACCTGATGAGCGGCCACCACCCGACCTGCGGCCCAGGCGACTTTACCGTGGTGGAAGCGACGCAGAGCGGGGAGATCGTCTCCTCGCTGAACCTGATTGCCCAGACCTGGACTTACAGCGGCATCCCGTTCGGCGTGGGTCGCGTAGAACTCGTCGGCACTCGCCCCGAGTATCGGCGACGCGGGTTGGTCCGCCGCCAGATGGCGGTAGTGCATGGTTGGAGCGCCGACCGTGGTCACCTGGCCCAGGCCATTACTGGCATTCCCCACTACTATCGTCAGTTCGGCTACGAGATGGTCCTCGACCTCGGCGGCGGCCGCACCGGGTACCGTCCCTACATCCCGGATCTGGCCGCGGAGACGGCCGAGCCGTACCGGGTGCGGGCGGCGACGCTCGACGACCTCCCGTTCATCGCGGACTTGGATGAGCAGGCACGGCCGCGCGCTCTTGTCTCCGCTGTGCGCGACGCGGCGATCTGGCGCTTTGAGCTTGAGGGGCGGCACGGCGAGAGCCGGCACGCCGTCCAGGTCGTCGAGCGGCTGGACGGCCAACCTGTCGGCTATGTCGTCCACGCCGGGCAACTCTGGGGGACCGGCTTGGTCGTCCGTGCGTTCGAGCTGGCGGTGGGCGTCTCCTGGTTAGCGGTAACCCCGACCGTGTTGCGCTATCTCAAGTCCACCGCTGAGAAGTATCAGGAGCAGCCAGGTGACCGCGCCTGGGAAAGTTTCTCTTTCGCGCTCGGCGCCGCGCACCCGGTCTACCGCGCCATTCCCGAGCGCTTGCCCCGGAAGATACGCCCTTACGCCTACTACCTACGAGTACCCGCCCTCCCGGCGTTCCTGCGCCATATCGCACCGGTGCTGGAGGAGCGGCTTGCCGCCTCCATGGCGACCGGCCATTCTGGTGAGCTTCGACTCGGATTCTATGGGGACGGTCTCCGCCTCGTCCTCGACGAGGGTCGGCTCGCGGCTGTGGAGGCATGGGAACCAGGCGAAAACTGGGAAGCCGCCCCGGCCTTCCCAGGGTTGACCTTCCTCCAGCTCCTGTTTGGTTACCGTTCGCTGGCGGAACTGGAATACGCCTTCGCTGATTGCCGCGTTGACGACGCGGAAGCGCGGGTCTTGCTCGACGCTCTCTTCCCCAGGCAGCCTTCGCACGTCTGGCCCATCGACTGAATACGGCCGAAGGACACGACGGTCATTGGTTTCAGGATTCACCCGTGACATCCATCAGGGCCGCGATGGAATCGGCGGCAAGCTGGAGCCTGTCTCGAAACACTTGCGGCCGGTCGTAGGTATCTTGCATCCATGCGTCAACCGATCCCAGCCGGGCGATTTCAGCCGGATAGGCGTCCGCCGTCTCGAATTCCAACCCTTCGAGGAACGCGCCCTGCACGCGTTCCCTCTCCGCCCTGATGACCAATCCCGGCCATTCGAGGTCCGTGGCCTTGGTCGTCGCGGTCGATCCCGCGAGGATGAGCCTGGTCCCCGCTGAACGTATCCAGGCGGCGCCCGCCGTCGCATCAAGGCGCGTCCCGGCCACCGTCGACAGTGCCCGGTTGGTGATGTGTTCGGGCAGGGATTGGGCAATCGGATGGGTCGCCAACGCGCGGTCGGAGCGGCCCAGGCAGATGTACCAGGCGTCAGCGTGGTGCTCTTCGATCCGATCGGCGAGTCCGGACAACTCCTGGGGATACGAACCTGCCCAGTGAAGCCAGCGGTCGAAGTCACAATAGAAGATGTCCTCATGCTCCGCCGCGACGGCGATGGCGAGGACACGCCGCTGGCCCACTCCTGAGGCCCCAGCTGGCCCCACATCAACTGAAACCCCGGCTGCCAGCAACGCCTCAATAATCTGGGGATGAGTAGGCTCGGTGACGAATGCGTAGACGGCGCGGTACGCCGCGAGCGCCGCTCCCGAACCCTCGATCATGGCAAGCAGTCGACGTTCGGGATCATGCACGGTGGTAATGAAGGCAGGAAGCTGACGCACGTGAAACTCCTGTTGTACACGCCTCTGCAGAGGACCGAGTAGCCTTTCCGACGATCCATCTCCGGCATAATCTGGTGTAGTCTAGAGTGATGCGTGCCTTCGATGTGCCGTCTTATTCGTCAATTCTTGCGTTGTGTGGGCGATGCCATCGCGTACGGACGATCCGAGCAGGACCCGCGGTCAGGGGAACGCAAGACGTTCCGGTGGGCCGAATCCCACCAACCCATTGAAGGCGCGGGACATCAGTTGTTGGAAAGTTGAGGTATGGATTGGCTGATGGGAACGCGGAAATCGCCGGGATGGCACTTGCCGGTCAACGGATCGTCGTGACTGGCGCCGCCGGTCAACTCGGAACCTACCTGGTTCGGGCCTTGGCCGATGCCGGAGCGACCCCGATCGCGTTCGGTCACCGCGAGGGACCGAACGTTGATACGGCGGTCGATATCGCGGATCCGCGGGCGATCGACCGCGCCATCGACGAGGCGGAACCCGACGCTATCATCCACGCCGCAGCCATGACCGATGTTGACGGGTGCGAGAAGGATGCCGCGGCGGCGGATCGGATTAACCACCTGGGTGCGGACAACGTGGCGCACGCCGCCGCGCGATCAGGCGCCTGGCTGCTTGCGGTGAGTACCGACTTCGTGTTCTCCGGCGCCGCGCCGCCATACGTTGAGGACGCGCCGACTGATCCCATTTCGGTCTATGGGTCGTCGAAGCGAGCGGGGGAGATGGCCGTCCTTGAGGCGAGCGACACGTTCGCCATCGCGCGGACGGCCTGGGTGTACGGCGGGAAGGGCAAGCATTTTCCGCGCTCGATCCTCAACCTGCTTGCCGCCCGCCCCACAATCGAGGTGGTGGAAGATGAACGTGGCAACCCGACATTTGCCGGTGACCTGGCGAAATCACTCGTTCGCCTGGTCGAATTGCGCCAGCCGGGTATCGTTCATTTGACCAACCAGGGAACGACAAGCCGCTTCGAGCTTGCCCGTCAGGTCGCATCCCTGGCGGGCCTGGACCCGGAACGGATCCAGCCGACGAGCGTGGAAGCGTTTCTCCTGCAATACCCGCTTCCCGCGCGGCGTCCAGCCGACAGTTCGCTCAAGAATGAACGGGCGGCAGCGGTTGGGGTGACGTTGCGGCCATGGTCCGACGCTCTCGCGTCGCACATGCCGCAACTCGCGAACGAACTGCAATCGGGCCAGAAATAGCTACTTGTCTCAATCAACCTGACGGTGCCAACATCCATCACAGCGTTCATGAAGGAGGGTTACATGACCATCATCGTGACCGGAGGCTCGGGGTTCATCGGCTCCGCGGTGGTGCGCCATCTTGTGCTGGTGCAGGAAGAGAGCGTCGTCAACGTCGACAAGTTGACGTACGCGGGGAGTGACGCCGCGACCGAAGCTGTCCGGGACCATGAACGATATGCGTTCGAGCAGGTCGACATCTGCGATGGCGCGGCGATCGAACGTATATTCGAGGCGTACCAGCCAACGGCGGTGCTGCATCTGGCGGCCGAGTCGCATGTGGACCGGTCGATTGATCGCCCGGCAGACTTCATCCAGACCAACATCTTCGGCACGTACACGCTGCTGGAGGCCGCGCGCGCATACCTCGCGACATATCCCACCTGCAAATTTCGGTTTGTCCACGTTTCGACCGATGAGGTTTTCGGCGCATTGGGCGATGACGGAGTCTTTTCCGAAGCGTCTCCGTACCGTCCCAATTCTCCCTATTCGGCGTCGAAGGCGGCATCGGACCACCTGGCACGGGCCTGGTTCCACACCTACGGGCTTCCGACGATCATCACGAACTGCTCAAACAACTATGGACCATATCAATTTCCCGAAAAGCTGATCCCGGTCATCGTCCTGAATGCGCTCACCGGCAAACCCTTGCCGATCTACGGGGCGGGCCAGAACGTGCGCGACTGGCTGTTCGTCGACGATCACGCCCAGGCACTCGCGGCGATCCTCCGTGACGGGCGGCCCGGCGAGACGTATACCATCGGCGGCAACAACGAGCGGAGCAACGTGGACCTGGTGCGGGAGATTTGCTCAGTGCTCGATGATCTCCTGCCCGGTTCTCCGCACGCCCCGCATGCGTCGCTGATGCGGTTCGTGACGGATCGTCCCGGTCACGATCTTCGCTACGCCATCGACGCCAGCAAGATCCAACGCGACCTCGGCTGGCGCCCGTCACAGACGCTCTCCTCCGGTCTCCGTAAGACGGTGGAGTGGTATGTGTCGAACACCGATTGGTGCGCGCGGCTTCTTGGCCATGAGCTGGCGACCGTGCGCCAGGGGACCGCCTGATGCTGACCAAGGGCATCGTCCTGGCGGGAGGCGCCGGCACGCGCCTGCATCCCCTCACCCACGTCATGAGCAAGCAACTCTTGCCGGTCTACGACAAACCGATGATCTACTACCCGATCAGCGTCCTGCTGCTGGCCGGCATTCGCGACTTGCTGATTATCTCGACTCCGGAAGATACGCCACGCTTTGCCGCCTTGCTTGGGGACGGCAGCCAATGGGGCGTGACGATCTCGTACGCCTCCCAACCGGAACCCAACGGCCTGGCGCAAGCGTTCGTGATTGGACGGGAGTTCGTCGGTCTCGATTCGGCGGCCCTGATTCTGGGCGACAACATATACTACGGCCAGGGACTCTCGACCACCTTGCAGCGGGCGGCGGCCCAGCCGTCGGGAGCGACGGTCTTTGGCTACTACGTCCACGATCCCGAACGCTACGGCGTGATCGAGTTCGACGCCTCGGGCACGGTCGTGGGGTTGGAGGAGAAGCCAACCCACCCTCGGTCCCACTACGCCGTTACCGGACTCTACTTCTACGACAACCAGGTGCTGGACATCGCCCGCAACCTCACGCCCTCGGCGCGAGGCGAGTACGAGATCACCGACGTCAACCTGGAGTACCTGCGCCGGGGGCAACTCAAGGTGGAGACGCTCGGCCGGGGCACCGCCTGGCTGGACACCGGCACCCACGAGTCACTGTTGCAGGCCGCCAACTTCGTCCACATCATCGAACAGCGACAGGGCCTCAAGATCGCCTGTCCCGAAGAGATCGCCTATCGCATGGGCTTCATCGACGCCGCGGCCCTCGAACGGCTCGCCAGGCCGCTCCAGAACGGGTACGGCGACTACCTGAGGGGTCTGCTGGAAGAAGAGGAAGCGACATGAATATTCTTGAGACGCCGCTACCTGGTGTCCTGATCATCGAGCTCAAGGTGTTCGGGGATTCACGCGGGTTCTTTGTCGAGACGTGGCAGTCCGAGCGCTACGCGGCGGCGGGGATGCCGGCGTTCGTGCAGGACAACCTCTCCCTTTCCGCGAAGGGCGTCTTGCGCGGGTTGCACTATCAGGAACCTGACGCCCAGGGCAAACTCGTCCAGGTTCTCCAGGGTGAAGTCTTCGACGTGGCGGTGGACATCAGGGTGGGTTCAGCCACCTTCGGCAGGTGGCACGGCGTGACGTTGTCGTCAGAGAACAAACGCCAGTTCTACGTGCCGGCCGGGTTCGCGCACGGATTCGTCGTCACCAGCGAGACCGCGCTCTTTGCCTACAAATGTACGGAACTCTACCGACCCGAATACGACCACAGTTTACGGTGGGACGATCCGGATATCGGCATTTCATGGCCGATCGTGGAACCGACGCTTTCCGCAAAGGATTCCGACGCACCACGCCTGGCCGCAATTCCCCGCGACGCGCTACCAACGGTCGAGCAATACCCCGATCGGGACTCGCGATAGATTACGAGACGGGTAGGGGAGCACCTTGTGTGCTCCCGTGGTCCGGGATCGCCAAGTCACGGGAGCACACAAGGTCATCTGTGCCAACTAAATACCGAGTTGGTCAAGAACCATGCGTCACCTCGTATCAAGGGTCAGGGGGTTTGCCGATGATTCACCCGCCAATCGTTGGGCGTCTGCCTGATTTGCGCCCAGAACCAGTGATCGGATCCCGATGCTGCCGAGATGGTCGCGCGTTTTCACCGGATTTCTCCCGCAAAACTCGGTCGAGGCGTACGCTTACCAAGAATGAGTTGGCACAGATGCACACAAGGTGCTCCCCTACGTACAGTGTCAAAGTAGTGGACACTAATAGCGGTCGAAGACCGACCCCTCGACGGCCCACGCCTTCTTGGCGTCACTGGACGGATACCTTGACACTCTTCCGGGCGAGGATGACGTTGTGGGCGCAGAACCGGTTCAGGAGCGGGGTTCGCTCGACGAGGCGCTCCAGCCGGGCAACCGTGCCGGTCATGAACTTCGGCGTAAAGTCGGGCATCAACCCCAGGGGCTTCGCTTCAACTGGCGTCGCGCGGCCGGCCGCCAGCCCATCGAGGATTTCCCGTTCCGGGATCAACCGCTCCGCGCCGGTGTCCTGCGGCACGCGTTTCATGAGAATCGGCCAGTAGGGGTTGCGTGGGTTGTGATCCCACACCAGTACGTGCCCGCCTGGCTTCGTCACCCGGCACATTTCGACCAGCGTGTCGTGAACATCCTTCGGTTCGGCAACATGGTGCATCACCGCAACGCAGTACGTGAAGTCGAACGCGCCGTCTTCGAAAGGCAGGCTCTGGCCCGGTGCGTGCACCGTCTTCAGCCTCGGATCGCGTACCTTCATGTGCTCGAGCATGGCGGTGAATGGGTCGGCGCCGGTGACATCGTAGCCTTCGTGAAGGAGTCGCTCGGCCAGGACACCGGTTCCACAGCCGACATCCAGGATCTTGCTCCCGATAGGCACATGCTCGCGAACAAACGCCGCTCGCTTGTCAATGTAGTGTTTCACGACGTGATCGGGCAGGCTCTCATCGTAGGCATCGGCCACGGCGTCGAAGTCGGTCTGTCCATACTGGCCGGCCGTATTCGCGCGTGACGCACCCGTGTCGCTCTCGATGCCTTCACCATCGAGGCGGCGTGGGGCCGCCTTCACGCGACCGCCGCGCGCGACGCGGAGCCGGAACATTATGATGTAGACGATCATTTGAAGTCCGAGCTTGATTGCCTTGCGCAGATCGCCCGTCACCGAGGATTCGCCAACCCGAGGCAGGTAGTTGACCGGAACCTCGACGACGCGGGCGCCAGAAGTGATCACGAGCAACATGAGTTCCGGGCCGAAGTGACTGCCGCCGACCGAAAACCTTGGCTGGATCTGCTCCAGTGTCTCACGAGTCAGGAGCCGGTACGTACACCCGACATCGCTGAGATGGCTGGTGTTGAACAGCACTTCCACCAGTTTGGCGACCGCCCAGTTCCCCCACTTGAGGAACAGCCCCATATTGGCCCCGCTCCAGATCATCACGCGCGTGGTCCGGGTACCAAAGACGGCGTCGCAATCGTCCGTGTAGGTGAGCAGCTTGACCGCGTCTCGCGGGAGAAACGTGCCATCCGGCTCGGCCAGAATCAGGAGGTCGCCAGTCGCTTCGGCCAGGCCGCGCTGGTAGGCGTGCCCATAGCCCTGCTTCGATTCGAAGACCTGGCGGGCGCCCGTCTTGTCGACTTCCTCTTTGGTTCCCGCCTGGGCGTTGTTGTTCACGACCAGAACTTCATCGACCACGCCGGTGGCGAAGAAGCCGTCGATGACTTCCCGAATCGAATCCCTTTCGGCGTAGGTTCCGAGCACGACCGATACTGTTCGCCCGTTCCACAT
>JACCYX010000269.1 GCA_013696265.1 Chloroflexia bacterium | reverse complement strand
CCGCGGGCACCGCCCACCGCCGCATGACGACGACCTGGTATGCCGCGGGGTGGAGCAGTGGCAGCTCGTTGGGCTCATAACCCAAAGGTCGGAGGTTCGAATCCTTCCCCCGCTACCAAGACTCATCCTACGCTTCAAAAAGCACTCCTTAAGGAGTGCTTTTTGCTTAATCGTGAATCGTTCGGAGCGCTGCGTCGAGCAACGATTTTTGGCCACTTGGCACGATTTTCCGGGCCGATTTTGCGTCCATGAACCCGGCTGATGCGGCCCATTCATCGTCGCACACCACGTCGACACCGGCCAGCGCAGTTGCCACGAACACCACTTGCATGAAATGGGGATACGGATAGCGGTAATCCCTTGGGCAAGGCGTCAGGTGTTCGTAGAGCATCACACCAACCTGTTCCAACCTGATGACATCGAGACCCGTTTCCTCCCGTACTTCTCGTTGGGCGGTCTCCACCAGGGTTTCACCAGGTTCTCGGCGACCTCCTGGCACGATGTGCCTGACGCCGTCACGATCCGTGACCACGAGCACCTCGCCTTCACGGAGGACGACGCATCGTGCTGATGTCACCAGACCATCCGGCGCCGCATTGTTGGCCAGGTACGTGGTCATCGTGAACTTAAGCACACGTGGCTTCCAGATGACGGTTTCCGAAGCGGCCGGCGACCGGCCTTCGGCAAAGCGAGCAAGCTCCAGATCCTGGGATACTCCGACCATGCAACCTCCTGGCTAAATGCTCTTCCCCGAATAGCCGCAATGGTCTCGCGTATTTCTGTTCGCGTGCGATGTTCAAAGATGTTGTCGGCTGAATCAAGGGGAGGAACAATTTGAACTTCTCGTTTCAGGTCACGGATCGCGAAATCGACAGAATGTGATTGGCGATCATGCGGTCGGCGTCCGGTACGCCGCGAAATCCGGGAAAGGGATTGACGTCGATGACCGTTGGTCCCTCTGGACCACGGATGATGTCGGCCCCAAAGACATCCAGGTGAAGTGCTTGGGCGATACGGGCTGCGACATCCTGAAGTTCGGGATCGACTTCGAAGAGGACGCTCGTGTCGATCGATTCGGGCAGGAGCGGGCTGTTCTTGAGAAGGCCTCGTACCTGATTGCCCGCGACGTAAAGTTTTTGCACGGTCGAACTATTGGGAAGGTACTGTTGGGCGACGAATGGGCCGTCGAAGGGTGCTTCGGCGGGCAAGATGCCACTTGGTGAAATCAAAACGTTGACGCCTCGGCCAGCGTTGCCGTCCAGCGTCTTGGCCACGATCGGTCGACCGTTGGCGAGTGAGAGAAACTCTACCCACGTTGGCACGACGCTCGTTTCCGGCACGGAAATATCCGCTTCGTCCAAGGCACGCAGGACCGATGCCCGGTCGTGACACGTCAATGTCGCCGCGATCGGATTGATGCAGCGTACACCGGCGTCTTCGAGTTCGGATGCCAGCGCCAGACCGCCCTCGTCGAGTCCCCGCTGGATGACGATGCTGGATTTGAATACCGCGTCAGGGAGTGTCCCGCCACCCGAGGGTCGATGAACGACCACGGTATCCCAATGGTGATGCACGCGCTCAATGACCTCGGCCAGGATCGACCCGCTTCGCAACGGCTTGCCAAGCAGAAACGCAATCTGCCGTTCGTGCCTGGCGCCCAACGCCATGATTGCTCCCGTCCGCGACCGTATCTCTTGAAATGGCTCCTTCAAACGTAGCAGATGAGGCGACGTCCGACAAACGCGGACAGGGGATCATCAGCTCCGGCGAGTGACCCAAGCACCGTTGATCCCGCTTGCTCCCGCAGGGCCAAACTCGTCTTTTCCTCAATCTGGGTCGAGATAAACTCGACCACTACCGGTGGGCAGGGGCAGGGGCATCAGGATGTCGTGTTACCCGAAGAGCGTCATTTGCCGGGCGGGTTGCTGGTTGCGCGCGACCTCCAGGGACGTTGAAGGGGTGATCAGGGGGAAAAAGCTGTCGAATTCCTGGACATCGACGAAGAGCAGTTCGAACCGGCCCGCGACATCCTTGAGATGGCGCAGGAGCACCTTCGTGTTCTCATCGTGCTGGTAGTCTTCCGAGAAGCCCAGCGATCCATCTTCTCGTTCGTAAAGCGACACGCGCTCGCCGTAGCGCCAGCGGCCGGGGTTGGCGTTGAGCAGCAGCTTGATTCGAGGCTGACGGTCGATGGTCGATTGACGCAACATGGACCACTGGCTGAACGCTTCCGGCGGGAGTTGCCGGGCGAGGATGCGTTCCGCCAAATCGAAGTAGCGTTCGCGGGCCTCATCGCGCTGGTCGCGCATGAAATCGTACGCCGTCGCCTTGAGGAACTCGCGAAAACAAGGTTCCATGCGACGGCTTCGGAGGGCGCTGCCCTTCATCGTCATTGTTCCGTCGTAGTCCAGCAGCGCGTAGTTCTTGAGCTTGAGCGACAGCATGCGTTCGTACCGGCCGTCGTGCGCAAGCCGGATCCTTCCGGGCAGGACTCCAGACAGTTGCTGGATGAACGCTTCCTCCCCAGTCTCGGAATGAATGTGGGGCGGTGGCGTGAAGAAGACGCCATCGGTGTCGACCTCGATCGGTTCGGCCCCTTCCTCGTGCAGCTTGGCGACCACCCATTGAATGAGACGCTGCCCTTCGAGCGTGATCCGTTCGGCGGCGTCGTAGTCGTTGAACCGGCCCCGTCCGAATCCGAGATAACCATAGAACGAGTTGATCAACACCTTGAAGGTCCCTTGCAGACCGTCCCACAACGACCGCTCCTGACCATGCGACGAGGCGGCGCGGCGCTTGGCGTCGATTCGGCGGCCCGTCAAATCGCGCAGGAGCAACGGAAAGGCGCGCAGCAAGTCGTTGCGCGACGTGATCTCCTCTTCCAGCATGATCGACGGGTAGAGGCTCTCGACATCGGCTTTGACCACCGGCCCGAAGACCCCGGTGCGAACCAGTTCCATGTGCGCTCCGGCGTAAGGCCGCGACGGGTGAGGAACTGGCAGGCTGTGGTTGGCGCCGAGATACGCCCTGGTCATCAGGTGATCGATCTTGGTGCCCATACCGGAGACGGTGGCCGTTTGCAGGGCCATGGGAATGATTTGGGTCTGATAGAACTCGCTCGGCAGGGTGATGCCCGAGAGTCGTTCGACATCGCGCACGTCGTCCAGCGCGTACCGTGCCAACTGGTCGCGGGATCGTTCCCCCGAGCGCCAGAGGTTCGCGATCTGGTCGCCTTCGACATGGACGCGGTCGTCTCGTTCTAGGTCGAGTTCGCGCATGATGCTCTTCAAGCCGTAGCTCGACAGCTTTCCCTGAATGTCCCAGCGCTGAACCTGCTGATAGGTATCGACGACGTGACGGCCCCGGATGTGAACCGACGTGTAGGGCAGCGAGACGGGTCCGACCCGGAAGTTGCTCCGGTATTCCGCAACGGTGGGCGGCGCACCGTCACGGCCGATGCCGAGCGTGACACCGGCGCGGCGTGCGCGCTCGATGAGATAGGGAAGGTCGAAGAGGAAGATGTTGTGGCCCTCGATCACATCGGGATCGAGTTGCCGCACGCCCGTCACCAGCCGTTCGAGCAACTCCGCCTCGGTCGATTCCCGTACCAGCACGTCCTCGAATTCGCCTTGACGGAGGGCGACCATGATGACCTCCGCCTCCGGCACGGCCGGGTCGAGACCCAACGTCTCGATGTCGAGTTGGAGGCGGCGCAGGTCCTCGAACTGCATCTCCTTGAACAGCGTGTTCCCGGATGCAATCAGGTATTGGGAAATGGGCGACCTGACGGCCAGGACGGAAAAGTCGTCGTTGGCGAGGCCGGCCGTCGCGTCCCTGAACTCGGCGCGATTGCGAAATGAGACGCGGGTCGATAGCGGCAGGTCGCCATCAAGTGTCTGAGTGATGACATTACGACGGGAGGCAAGTGGGGAATCGGGGCCAACCACGATCCACGGCGCGTGCTCATCGGCCTGGATTGTTGTCGTGCCGTCCGGTTGCCTCCGATAGAGAGTTACCTCATTCTTGCCCGACGGCTCGACGCTGACGATACCGGACGTCGGGCTGCCGCCGTAGAGCAAGCGCGGGGCGTCGGATTCGGTAAACTGTGGCAATATCTTCGCCTCCTGTCAGCTAGGGAGTCATTCCCATCAGGCCGGTGTTGTGACCATCATGCCATTTTGGACGCGAGTCCGTTCCGGTCTCGTCGAAGCGATCTACCCCAAAACTTGTGCCGGTTGCGGCATGCGTGGCATGTGGCTGTGCGACGACTGTGAGCGATCGGTTCCACGCCTTGATCGTGGCATCTGTTTTCGATGTGGGGCGCCGGCGCAACCCAGGTGCCAATCGTGCGCTCACCTGGACCGGGCGATCCACCAGTCCCGCTCGGCGTTTCCGTATACGGGGTGGGTGGCGGCGGCAATACGGTCGTTCAAATATGGGGAAGAATGGAGCCGGGCGGCTCACCTGGGGTCCCTGATGATTCCCATACTCGAACCCCTGGGCGAGTTCGACGCGATCGTGCCGGTGCCCCTGCACCCGGCCCGGTTGCGCAAGCGGGGCTACAACCAGTCGGGGCTGCTGGCGGCGGAGATTGGCCGGCAACTCCAGGTACCGGTCATGCCGGTGCTGGTGCGAACCAGGGACACCGTGTCCCAGGTCACGTTGAGCCGGGAGGATCGTCAGACCAACTTGTCCGGCGCCTTCGGTCTCGATCCCGGTTGGGCGCCCGCGCCAGGCACGCGCTTCCTGATGATCGACGACGTGCGAACAACCGGCGCGACGCTTAACGCCTGTGCGAAGGAGTTGGTCCGAACCGGTCCGCGGCAAGTTACGGTGGCGACCCTGGCACTGGATCTGCCGCGACGGGAGTTGGGAGCCTGGCTCGCCGAGCACGGGCGATGACAAATCTGGTTACTTGCGAGCCATGTGGCGATCGATCAACTGGCTGGCGAAGGTTCTGGCCCAGCGATCCGCCTCGAATACGACCTCAAGGTCGGTGACAGCCTGCGGCTCGTGTGCCGACAGCGCGGATTCCACCACGGACCAAATGCCGGTGAACCCGATCTTGCCGGCGAGGAACGCGCTCACCGCCACCTCGTCGGCGGCGCTCAGCACCGTCGGATAGGTTTGGCCGTTGATGCCCGCCTGGCGCGCCAATGTGAACGCCGGGAACTGATCGGGATCGAGTTCCTCGAACGACATCTGCCGCATCCGCGCGAAGTCGAGCGGCGCGCACGGGCCCGGCGGCCGGTGTGGGTAGGTGAGCGCGTATTGAATCGGCAGCTTCATGTCCGGGAAGCTCAACTGGGCGATCGTGGTTCGGTCGTTCCACTCAACCATCGAGTGGATGACTTGCTCGGGGTGAATGACGACCTCGATCCGGTCGTACGGCACGTTGAAGAGGTGGTGAGCCTCGATGACTTCCAGGCCCTTGTTCATCATCGTCGCCGAGTCGATCGTGATTTTGCCGCCCATGCTCCAGTTCGGATGGGCCAACGCGCGCTCCACGGTGACCGATGCCAGGTCGTCCGCCGGTGTCCGCAGGAACGGGCCGCCGGATGCCGTGAGGATCAGGCGCGCCAGATCGTCTCGTCGCCCGGTCTGGAGACACTGCCAGATCGCGCTGTGCTCGCTGTCGACGGGCCGGAGTTCGACCTGGTGTTTGGCGGCGAGCGGCACAATCAGTTCGCCGGCGCAGACGATGGTCTCCTTGTTGGCGATCGCGATCGTCTTGCCGGCCTCGATTGCCGCCCAGGTGGCGCGGATTGCGTCGTGCCCGGACGTGGCGGCGACCACGATATTCACATCCGGGTGGGTGGCGGCCTCGATCAGCCCTGCCGGGGTCGGCAGGACGGCGCGGCCGGCGATCGTCGGCTCGGTGGTACGGGCAACGATGACCTGGGGATCGAACGCCTCGACCTGCTTCGCGAGCAGATCGACGTTGTTGCCAGCGGCCAGCGAGACGACCTTGAAGTGATCGCCTAGCTGGGCGATCACGTCGAGGGTTTGGGTGCCGATCGAGCCGGTCGAGCCAAGGATGGCGACGCCTGTGCGGGACATGCGGGAGACTCCTGCGGGTTGGAGGCGAATGAACACGTGGCTTGCGGCGACACTGATGCTCTAACCGCGGTGCGGATTCGTAGGGTTGCCGAGCTTGTCTCGGCCCTGGTTGCGTAACGCCGCATTTGGCCCGACCGGTGTTCGATATGGTTCCTTGGTGTTGCCCAGTGTGGGCCGAGACAAGCTCGGCAACCCTACGAATCTGTGACCACTACGCAGACTAGATCGACACGAACGGCGCGATGAGCCAGGCGGCGACGATGGCGAAGATCAGCGCATCGATCCGGTCGAGCATGCCGCCGTGACCGGGAATGAGATTGCCACTGTCCTTCACGCCGCGCATCCGTTTCAACATCGATTCCGACAGGTCGCCAAGCTGCCCGATACCTCCGAGCGCGAGGCCGATGACGATCGAAGGCGCAGGGCCAATTTCCATGCCAAAGACCTGGTCGCAGATCACGGCGGTGATCGCCGACGCGGCAAGCCCGCCGAGGGCACCCTCAATGGTCTTGTTCGGACTGACTCTCGGGATCAGCTTGTGTGTGCCCCAAGTCTTGCCCACCAGGTACGCGAAGGTATCGGACAGCCAGGTGATGAAGATCGCAAGCAGGAACCAGGCGAGCCCGCCGCCGGTCGCGTCCGAAACGCCTGGCAGCACCCCCGCCATGCTCCCGATCCAGTCATCCGAGGGATGGTCCACGCTGTTTCGAAGGTCGATCGCGGCGTAGACCGGCAGAGCGAGATAAAGCGTGGTTGCCGTGGTGGCGGTCCATTGCTCCATCGCTAGGGTTTCTTTCCAGAAGACCGCGCCCACAAGTGGTATGCCGACCGCCAGGACAGCGATCAGAGCAAATGCGTTGGAGGGAGTGTCCAGCGCCGAGAGGAGGCCGGCCAGTGCCACAATCGCGGTTCCGATGTGCTTGAGGGGTGTCGCCTTGGGAAGTGTGATCGCGATCGCCTCATGGTAGGCAACCAGGGTGATCGCGGTGAACACGACGGCGAAGACCCACCCACCAAGGAGCGCCGGAACCAGCCCGATCGCGACCACGCCAATCGACGATACGGCTCGCTGACGCACGGGAGCCGCTATCTCCGCGAGGCGGATGAAGCGATCGCGCCGAATCGACGCTCGCGCCGACTGTAATCCTCGACGGCGTGGACCAGATCCTCGGCGCCGAAGTCGGGCCAGAGCTTTGGCGAAAAGAAGAACTCGGCGTAGGCCCCTTGCCAGAGCAGGAAATTGCTCATCCGGTACTCACCCGAGGTGCGGATGATGAGGTCGGCTTCAGGCAGGTCGGGGGCGTAGAGGCGTTCGCGGATCGCTTCTTCGGTGACCTCCTCCGGGCGCAGGCCGTCGCGGACGATCGCCTGGGCGGCGTGCACGATCTCGCGGCGTCCGCCGTAGTTGAAGGCGAGCGTGAGGGTGATGGCCGTATTGTCCCTGGTCAGTTCGATCGCGTCGAGAACCGATTGGCGCAAGGTTGGCTCAAGCGCGTCCAGCTCGCCAATGTGACGCAGGCGTGCTCCCTGGCGGTGGAGTTCGCCGGTTTCGTTCTCGATCGCGCGGGCGAGGATGCGCAGGATCCCTTGGACCTCGTCGGCTGGACGTGACCAGTTCTCGGTCGAGAATGCCCACAAGGTCAGGTGCTTGACGCCCAACTGGCCGGCGGCATGGGTGATGCGGCGGATATTGTCCGTTCCACGCTCATGCCCCTGGATGCGGTCCAGGCCACGCTGCGCGGCCCACCGCCCGTTGCCGTCCATGATGATGGCGACGTGACCCGGCACGCGGTCGGCCGCAATCGTCCCGGCCGGATCGTTCGTCAGGGACGTGGTGGGTGATGGACGTGGAAGATGATCGTCTGCGGTCATGGCTAGACCTCGAGAACTTCCTGCTCCTTGGCCTTGCCGATCTTGTCCGCCTCGTCGACGTACTTCTTGCTGAGCGTCTCCACTTCCTGGCTGGCGCGTCGCTCATCGTCTTCGGAGATTTCCTTCTTGTTGGCGAGGTCCTTGGTTTGGGAGATCGCATCGCGGCGAATATTGCGCACCGCCACCTTGCTTTCCTCGGTTGTGCCGTGAACCACCTTGACCATCTGCTTGCGCCGCTCTTCGGTCAGCATGGGAATGGCGATCCGGATCACCTGGCCGTCGTTGTTGGGATTGAGGCCGAGGTCCGATTGCATGATCGCCTTTTCGATCGGGCCGATGCTCCCGCGATCCCACGGCTGGATCACGATCAGGCGGGATTCCGGAACCGAGATGCCGGCAAGCTGGTTCAGCGGGGTCGAGGCCCCGTAGTAATCGACATGGATGCGTTCGACGAGCGATGGCGAGGCCCGGCCCGTGCGCACCGATTCGAGATGATGGTGCAGTGCGTCCATGGCCTTGCGCATCCGCGACTCCGTGTCCTTGAGAATGTCCGCGATCAAGGGGCGGTCCTTTCCAGTGAACGTCGGTCACCGTAACCCATCGGGGATGGCTGTTGCGGCCGCGGCGAGTGGGAGTCAGGCAACAGGTCTCGTTGAGGATACCAAAGTTCCGGGGTAATCGCTCTCTATCCCACGATCGATCGCGGTGTCCCGGCTGGCGGACACACGAAAGCGCCGCTTCCGGTCAGGAAGCGGCGCTGGATTCGGGAATCAGGCGGTCTTGCTTTCGTCACCCGCGCCGGCCCCGAGTTCGAACCGGGAGAAGCGACGGACAACGATGTTCTCGCCCAGCTTGGAGATGCCTTCCTTGATGAGATCGTTGATCGTCTTCTTGGCGTCCTTGATGAAGGTCTGGTCCAGGAGGACGACTTGCTTGAGTGCCTCGTCGCGGCTGCCGAACTCCTTCTCCAAGGCCGCAAAGTCGGCGTCCGGGATGTCGGCGACGGCGACATAGCGCGGCGGGATTGCGGCGATCTGCATCGCGACATCGTGGGCAAGCGCCTGGAAATCGGGCGTGCGGGCCACGAAATCGGTTTCGCAATTAATCTCGACCAGTGCGCCGATCCGGCCGCCGCCGTGGATGTAGGGCTCGACCAGCCCCTGGAGGGTGCTGCGATCGGATTTCTTGCCGGCGCGGGCGAGCCCCTGCTGGCGGAGGACCTCGGTCGCCTTGGTGAGATCGCCTCCGGCTTCCTCCAGCGCGCGTTTGCTATCCATGATGCCGGCGCCGGTCTTTTCGCGAAGGGCGCGGACCTGTTCGGTAGTGACGGCCATAGGTGTTTCCTCACTTCATTGTGCGTCGTCGTGCGGTTCGGGGCGATGGACCTGGCCCGGGTTAGTCACGAGGGCCTCCCCTATCTGGATGCAAGAAAGCGGCGATCAGTGTTGCGCGGCACGGGCGGAGCAAGCATCGCTCCGCTGCCGCAACCGTACATGAATCTCGATCCATCAACTCCAATGCAATGCGTGCTAGGCGTCCGCGCGGGCCGGGGCCGCGGCGGTCATCGTCTCTTCGTCCGGCTTGCCGGTTTCGGCGCTGCCGAAGAGGTCGTCGGTCGAGGCCACCTGCTCGGCGAATCCCGAATCCTCGCCGGTGACGCTCTCGCGCTCGAGCCGCCCGTTGATCGCGGCCTGGGAGATCCCCGCCGTAATCAACCGCACCGACCGGATCGCGTCGTCGTTGGCGGGCAATACGATGTCGATCGGACCCGGATCGGTGTTGGAATCGACCATCGCGATGGTGGTGATGCCGAGCCGCTGGGCTTCATGCACGGCCAAGTGCTCGCGCTTCGGGTCGATGATGAAGATGGCGCCGGGCAGCGAGGTCATTTCGCGCATGCCGCCCAGGGTGCGTTGCAGCTTGTCCAGTTCGAGTTGCTTCTTGGCCGCTTCCTGCTTGGGCAGGTAATTCCAGTCGCCGCTTTCGCTTTCCGCGATCAGGCTCTTGAGGTGACGAAGCCGCTGGCGAATGGTGACGAAGTTGGTCAGCGTGCCACCGAGCCAGCGCCGGTTGACGTAGAACTGACCGCTGCGCTCGGCTTCCGTCTGGACGATTTCCTGGGCCTGCTTCTTGGTGCCGACGAAGAGAATGTGTCCACCCTTGGCCGTGATCTCGCTGACGAGTTCGTGGGCCCGTTCGAGGAGGGGAACCGTTTGCTGAAGATCCAGGATGTGAATGCCGTTGCGTTCGCTGAAGATAAACGGCTTCATCTTCGGGTTCCAGCGGTTCTTCTGGTGACCGAAGTGGACGCCGGCTTCGAGCAGCGCCCTGAGGCTGACACGCGGATTGCGTGCTTCCGTGGCTTGTGACATGGACCTGTCCTTTTGGTGTGTTGTGCTTCCGCACCGGTCATCCCGAGCCTGAACCGGGCCGCTTTCGCGATCCTGGCACACCAGACTCAGTCGCGGCGCGTGCAAAATAAACGGCCTGGCGGTTGCCGGGCCGCGTTAAGCATACCATTTCGTGACTGGCGGCGGACATTCAGGGCGATCACGTCCTGGCCGGAGATGGAGGGGACCGGTGATGGGATAGATTCGGCGCGGCGTGCGGGTGATGACGGCTGAAACGCAACAACGCCCGGAGCCAATTGGCTCCGGGCGTTGTCGGGGTGCGGTTACGCTTGGTGCTATTCGGAGGGGTCGAAGAAGTCCTCGGCGACGAAGCCGATTTCGTTTGTCTCTTCGACCAGCACTTCCCACCAAACGTACCCATCCGCCTCGAATGGGCCGCTCTGGATCGTCAGCACGGCATTAGTGTCGAGGGTGTCGATGACTGTGCTATCAACCGTCGTCGCGGCGTCGCGCATGTTGACGCCGTCGTCGTTGATGAGGACTGAATCGCCGATCGCGAACCCGCCGGTTTCCGCCGCCGGGTCCTCTTCGACCGCGCCATCGTCGGCGGGAACCTCTTCCTCAACCGCGCCGTCATCGACGGGCGCCTGATCGGCCGGAGGTGAGGCCGGGGCCTCGGCCGGCGGCTGCGTCGATTGCTCCAGGATCGGCTCGGTCGGCTGCGGGGTCGATGGCGGCGGCGTGATCATGTCGACCGCGCCCGCGGTGGTGGTCGGCTCTGGCTCATCGCCGCCGTTGCCGTTGCCGGCCAGCTGCGACGCCCAATACCAGAAGAGGCCGATCATGAGCAGGAGCCCGATGATTGGCAGGGCAATGCGGAGGTACTCGGTCCAGTAACGCTCTTCCGGCTGGAACTGCACCGACCGTTGCCGCCCGCCGCCTCCGGAGCCGCCGTTGCCTGACCCGCCACGCTGGGCGCCCGGCGCGCGCCGCGTACTCTGGGGAGGATCCTCGTACGGAACGTCGTCGTCGTAACCACCGGAGCCGTCATCGTCCGACCCGCTGGCGAACATCATGGCGCCGCCACGATCTGGCCGGGCGTCGAAACTGGCGCCACCAGCGCCGCCCGCCGCGGGCGCCAAGGCCAATCGCGGTTGCCGCGATTCGAAGAATCCGCTCATTGAGAAGTTTGGCAATTTCACGTGGGCTCGACCTGCTATCTCTAAACGGGGGCTTTTCAGCACCTCAAGCTGGTTGCCGAAAGTCTCCAACCCGGCGGCGACGACGGATTTCCTGACCTATCCCGACATCTCAACAACCTCGCACGGGCGAGGGCTGGTCCAAGGACATGACTTTGAGCGAACATCGCTGATTTCGCGTCTCGCCTCTGGCCCAATCGATGGTTCTCGGGATGCTCAAACTGCGTCACATCGCGGTGTCGAGGAGCGATCTGGAGTATAGCACGCTCCTTTCGGACCTCCGCCCAAGGAAACGTGATCGAAAGGCAGGCCACGGAGGCCATGACCGCCACGCGCCGTCAGGACGACGGCGGCTGCGACGCGCCATCGTCATCACCGGAATCCCAGGTCTGTTCCTGGCCGCCAAAACGGCGGATAAACGTGTTGCCGCCGGTTGCGCCGCCGATGACCGGGGGATCAGTGGGTGCCGGATTCGCCGTGCCGGTCGAGACGGATGGCGTGGCGGACCGCACGCGCGCGGCGCGCGGCGTCACCGTGCCAAACGACTGATCGCCAGACTCCATCACCAACTGGCCTTCATAGAAAGCGCCCTCGTTGACAACCAGGGTGCCGGTCGTGATCTTGCCCTTGACCTTGCCGCTTTCGAGGATTTGCATCTTGCCCCGGCAATTGACTTCGCCTTCGAGGTCACCGGCGACCGTGATGTTTTCCGCCTCGATCACGGCGTCGACGGTGGCCCCGTGCGCGACGTAGAGCGTGCCCTTGCAATTGATGGTGCCCTTGACCTGGCCTTCGACGCGCAGGTCGCGGGTGAGGTTGAAGGTGCCATCGAAGATCGAATAGCGGTCGAACACGCTAACCGAGTCCTCCTGGCCGCTGGTCGCTTGGTAGTCGCCTTGGGAGGCGTAGCTCGCCGCATCGTACGTACGCATGGACATGATGGGTGCTCCTTGAACGTGACGAAGTTGCCCGGCCGGGCCCGGCTCAGGATGCGGTGCGCGCGCGACGTTGAATGACGGACGCCGCACCCGCCCGGTCAGACCGGGCATCGCCATTGGCGTCGCCGCCGGCGCGGAAGTTCCCGTTGATCGTCGCACCTTCGTGCACGACCGAAATCGGCGAGGAAATGTCGGCCGAGATCCGGCCGGTCGGAAGCGCCTCGAAGCGGCCAGACGCATTCACGCTGCCGCTGGCGGTTCCCGCCACGATCACGCGCTGGGCGGTGATCGTGGCGTTGACCTCCGCGCCCTCCGCAATCCAGACATCCTCACGGGCGGTCAGGGTGCCTTCGATCCGGCCGAAGACATGGACACTGGTTTCGGAGTTGATGTCGCCTTTCCAGTTTGCATCCCTGGCCACGACGCTGATGAGCCCGTCGGCGGCCGGCATCTCCGGAATGACCGGATTGGCCACCGGCGTCACGCCGGAGGCCGATTCTCCCGCCTGGGGAGGATAGGACCCGAAGCTGTAGGCGCTGGAATCCTGGTCGCTCCCGGTGGCGTTGGCCTGGTTGCGGTAGGCGTCATCGTTCCTGAATTGATCGTCATCGAGTTCCGGCATATCGTCCCGTGCATCGTCTAGCTCGTCGCCGGTGCTCCCCAGCTGATTTCGGAGCGCACTCATCTGGCGTTGAAACGAGTCGACCTTGTTGTCTCGGCGGAAGACCACGTTGCCACCTCCTCAAGCTGCTGGTGCCACGGGAGGCCCGCGCGAGCTGAGCAATACGTACGATCCCCACGATTCAACCCGTCGCGGAGCGAAATTGCGCCTGAACACCAGGCAACCAGGATACGAGAGCGCCCGCTCGACACACCATAGTAGTGCGCTACACGTCCTTCCATCCGAGTATACACGTATCTGCCAAATATGTCCGTACATTGCTGACAAGATGCCCGCCTGGTGTTGTCGCAAGGTGCCGGTATCGCTCCCCGCTCATCGACCTGAGCCTAAAGACCGTTTGAATCAGATCATTTTCCTTATGTACGGACACAAAGGATGGCTTGAATTCTTGTTGTCGTCAACAACAAGAATTCAAGCCCCCGGCCGGGATGAGAAGCGGTCGCCGACGCAAGGCTGAGGTGGGGTTCCGGATGAATCGTCAGCCGTGAGCCCATCGACGATTGCGATTCCGCGTCTGGAAACTGGCAAGCCAAAGCGCGGTCGCCAGGACCCCGAGTACCACGTGCGGCTCCGGCCGGTCAGGCTCCGAACCCGCACCTGTCACCGGGAGTGCCTGGACGAAGTACCCCGAGTCATCGGCCGCGGCGGGTTGCGCGATGGGTCGCGAGGTCGAGGCTGAGGTGCCGGCCTCTGCCGGTGGGTTCGACGAGCCGCCACTGGTGTCCGGCGGGTTCGACGAACCGCCGCCGTTGTTCGAAGGCGGGAACGATGTCGGGTCGTTCTCGTCGGTGCCGGCATTGTTGTTGTCATCGGGGTCGAGGACATTGGAGATGCCGTCGCCATCCGAGTCTTTGCCGGGATCGAGGATGTCGGGCTCGGACGCGCCGCCGCTTCCTTCCTGGTCATCGGCGACGCCGTCGTTGTCGTCATCGGGATCGAACTCGTCGGCGATGCCATCGCCATCGCTATCGACCGCGC
>JACCYX010000068.1 GCA_013696265.1 Chloroflexia bacterium | reverse complement strand
CCTACGCGGGCCTGCGGCCGCTTCCCCACCAACGGGGAGGTTCGGAGAGCGCCATCACCCGCCGCCACATCGTTCACGACCATGCCCCCAAGGTGTACGGGCTGCTCTCGATCGTCGGCGGCAAGCTGACGACCTACCGCAACCTGGGCGAACAGGCCGTCGACAAGGTAGGGGAATTGCTCGGCGTGAATCTCCCCGGCTCGACGACGGGAACGGCGCGCCTGCCGGGCGCACCCGAATCGCTCGGGGCCTTCGCCAGGGATTTCCATCGGTCTCGGCCCGATTGGCTGAGCGAAAGATCGGCATCGTACCTCGTGTCCATTTACGGATCGCGGGCGAGCGCCATCGTCGCCCTGGCGGAACGGGAGGCATCGCTCCGCGAGGTCGTCGGCCCGGCCACGGGCCTGATCGCCGCCGCGATCGTCTTCAGCTTCACCGACGAGCGGGCCGCCACCCTGACCGACGCCATCATGCGCCGAACCATGATCGGCTACGCCGCCGACGCCGGCTTCGGCGCCCTCGACGGCGTGGCCAGGGCGGTGAGCCAGGGGCTGGGCTGGGACGATGCGCGAATTGCGCGCGAGCTTGCCGCGCACAGGACATACATGACGCGATTCCTGCCAAGAGCGCTTGAACCCGCCGATTCTAAAATACCCGTGGAGGATCATGCACCCAATGTCAGGCACGAGGCGGCCACGGCCAGTTAGTACAATGTGTACGTACACGTAGTCCAACGAAACGTCGTCGCAAAGGGTTGCGAAAGGCGGTTAACGTCGCTAAGATGGTTGTTAATGAACCGTGTTGATGAGGTAAAGGGTTGCCATCACACGTGTTTTCGGAAGAGGTGTTTGCCGTTGGCTGGCGGCGATCCCGATTCGTCCACCGATGTACCATGAAAGGATCGTGTTCAGAATGACTATGTCCTCGAACTCTGCTGTCCCCGCGCCGCGGCCAAGCCTCGTTGTCGCGGAAGCCCTTGTTGATCGCCAGGATCCGGCGCAAATCGTCAACCGTGCCCGGAGGCTCGGCTTCTCCGCAGATCTCACCAACGCCGTGGTCGGCGTCTGCTGCGGCCAGCAGCACTGCGACGCACCACCGACCTCCAAGACCCTCCCGCCTTCCACCCGAACAGCCCAATCCTGATCAGCGCCGGTTAGCGGGCATTTTGGTCCCGTTAACGGTCGTGTGCTATAGTGTCGATTCGCGGTCGCCTCAGGCGGTCTCTGTCGCATGCATGCGAAATGGTGGCCTTGCGTCACCCGTGCGGCACCGGAATACGGATTGTTGCGATCGATCGCGCCTCAGGTAGCGGGGTGATCGTGGTCGATTTGCGGATGACCAGAATGGGTCGTAGTGCAACCCGTTTGTCGTAAGCTGTCTGCTCCAATCGTGAGGGTTGGCTCTTCAACGCCACCGCCACGGTCAATTCCGGAAGCGTTCCAACCTTGCTCATTCATGTCGTGGGGATCAGCTGGTTCAACGTCAGCTCGAAACCCGTCCCAGGAGTATTAAGTGCTTAAACTGCGTCTTCGCCGCACTGGCGCCAAGAAGCGCCCCAGCTACCGTATCGTCGTGGCCGAGCACAGTTCGCCCCGCGATGGTCGCTTCATCGAAATCATCGGTCACTACGACCCGCTGACCGAGCCCGCCACGGTCAAGGTCAACGAAGATCGAGCGAAGCATTGGCTCAGCGTGGGCGCCCAGCCGACGGAGACGGTCGCGGGCCTGCTCAAGCGTGCCGGTGTGATCGCCGCCGCACCGGCCGCGGAAGCCGCGACGACGGACGCTTCCTAGCGTATGACCGACGAACGAGACGAGGTTCTAGCGAACCAGCCGGACGCCGGTGAAACGCCAGATGCGGTGGAAACCGATTCCGCCGCCCTCAACGGCGACCAGGATTCCGGCGCCGAGGCGTCCGAAGAGGCCACCGAGTCGCTTCGCGAACTCGTCACCTATCTGGTCAACAGTCTCGTCGACGAGCCGGAAACCGTCGAAATCGATGTCAGCCGGCGCGGACCTTCGGTGCATATCCAGATGCGGCTCCCGGAAGGCGAACTCGGGAAGGTGATTGGCAGGGGCGGGCGGATCGCCAAGGCGATCCGGACCGTGCTGCTGATCGCGGGCTCGAAGTATCACCTGCGCGTCAGCCTCGACATCGAGAGCTAGCCCGGATTCTTCATGGAAACCGGATTCTGGTAGGGGAGGCCCCGTGTGGCCTCACCACCGGGCACGCGGGGCTTCCCCTAACAGCACTCGTTGCGTTCGCATCGAAAGCACACCAATGGCCTCCGAAACATCCAGCAACGAATCCAGCGCGCCGGTTGACAACCAAGCATCGTCAACCGGCGATTCTCGTCCCCGCCAGGCAACCCCCCGTCAGAAGCCGGCCCGGACCAAATCCAGGTCCCTGATCGACACCGCGGGTCCCGACCCCGACGCGACTCTCGACCGCATCAAGCTGACGGTCGGCGTGATCGGCGGCACGCATGGTGTCCAGGGCGAACTCAAGCTCAAGCTCCTCACCGATCACCCCGAACACCTCTCGACGATCAGCCAGGTCTTCCTGGGCGCGAGCGACGAGCCGACGAACCTGCTCGGGGTGCGGTTCCACGGCGACCAGGCATTGATCCAATTGGAGGGTGTGTCATCGCCAGAGCAGGGCAAGCTCCTCGGGGGACTCAAGGTCCGGATCGCTGGTTCGGACGCCAAACCGCTCGAAGAGGGTGAGTATTTCCTCTTCCAGTTGATCGGCCTCGCCGCCGTCACCAGCGGCGGCGAACCGATCGGCACCGTCACCGACATCCTCGAAACCGGCGCTCACGACGTGCTGACGATCAAGCCGGAGAGCGGCCCCGACATCCTCGTCCCGAACCACCCCCGGTTCGTCCTCGAGATCGCTCCCGAACGCAACGAAATCGTGATCGACCCCCCGGTCTACGCTTCCTGACCGCGGTTTCATCACCGTCGTGGCGTAGGGTTGCCGACCGCGTGTCTCGGCCCTTCCGGGTGACCGGCCAATACGGTTGCGAACCTTTTTCGCCCGTCTGAGGCCGAGGAGTGGTTGCCTGGACCCAGGGCCGAGACACGCGGTCGGCAGCCCTACCAGTCCGCCACAATCACAGGCGGCAACGTCATGGCGATACCCTTCAAATCAACGACAATCCGATCGAGACGAGCAGGATCGCCAGCACCAGGCCACTGATAGCCGCGTACCGCCGGTCGCCTTGGCGGTAGAACGCGATGGCGATCACCAGCGTCGAAGCGAACGGCGTCAGGATGATCGAGATGATCCCGAGTCCAACGATCGCTTCGGGATCGCCCTGGACGATCCCCTCCGCGATGTCGGCCGGTTGTTCCAGCGTCGACGGCAGGGCCTCCTGCCGGATCACCGCCAGGACCAGGCCAACGGCCATGATCGCGACCGCGACCCGGAAGCCGATCTCCAGGACGCGCGCGGCCAGCTCCCGGAGCCGCTCGCCATCACTGGTGTGCATCGTACGATCCGAACTCATTCCACCACGCTCCTGGGCTACAAGCCGATGCCGAACGCATCGAGTACCATCGAAACGCCGAGGTAGGCGATCACGATCACGAAGACCAACACCAGCCGTTGGGTCTGGACCCGGCGCGTGATCTGCGATCCGAGCTTGGCTCCGGTAAAGATGCCGATCATGGCCGGCACGACGATGGTGGGATCGATCTCATCATGCGAGTAGAAGACGGCGGCGGTCGCGACCGCAGTCATCCCGACCATGAACGAACTTGTTCCGGCGGCGGCCTTGACCGGCACCTTCATCATCAGGTTCATGAGCGGCACCTGGATCGCGCCGCCACCGATGCCCAGCATGCCGGAGAGCACACCTGCCCCGCCGCTGATCGCCAGTCCAGGCTTGACCCGGACCGGTTGATAGACCACGTCCAGTTTCGTGGCCGGATCGCGGAACGACGTGCGGAGCCCGAACGGATCCGGGTCGTCCTCGTTGGGCGGCGGGGGGCTGAGCCGCCGCTGGCGCAACATGCTGGCCGCCGAATAGAGAAGCACGAGGCCCAGCACCAGGCTGATCGCTCCGGCGTTGACGCGGAGGGCGATCAGGGCTCCGATGATTGCCCCCACGGCGGTTGTCACCTGGAGCAGCATCGAGAGCCGGAGATTGGTGAACCCGCTGCGGATGTGGACAGACGAGCCGACGACGGAGTTCGTAACCACGCAGACGGCGCTGGCGCCGACCGCGATTCTTGGGTCTATGTCGAAAAAGAGCGTCAGCAGCGGAACCAGGAAGACCCCGCCACCCAATCCCAACATGCTGCCGAAGGTGGCGGCGAACATCGCCGCCAGCATGACGCCAATGAATTGCGAAACGTCCACTCACGCTCCCGGTAGCCGCGCTGCGTGCCGTATCGCACCCTCCCAGTGCTTATAGCACAGCCTCCGGTTTGACACGATACGGCCGGGGATGGGACCATGCCGCATGGGCAACGATTTTGCCCAACTGCACATTGGCATACCGAATACGCTCACCTGGGTGGAACGGAGGCGAAATCGCCGTCCGCCGCCAGATGGGGGAAGCCGGTGCGAATCCGGCGCTGTCGCGCAACTGTGATGCGCACGAGAAGATAGTGCTCCTCGTGCGCCAGCCAGGTTACCCGTCCCAGGTCCGTCACGTTCCCGTCGCGTCAATTGGGGGCAGACACTTCTTCCCGGTTCACTCACTGGTGATTCCGAAAGAAGCAAGGGGCATTGCGAACGTGAACACCAGGTTTGGTGGCTCCCGCACGCAACCTCCCCGGTTTGGCCCGCAATCTTGCGGGCCTTTTTCGTGCGTTCGGAGGAGATGCAATGAACGGTCGTGTGACCTTGAACATTCTGTTCGCGCTGCTGTTGTGCGGCATGTTGGCCCTGAGCGAATCCGTCGGTACCGTCGCACAGGACGGTTCTGGAGCCGCGACCCCGGCTGTCTCCGGTGGCGGACTCGATGGAGCAACTCGCTGGCTCGTTTCGCAACAGGCTGACGACGGTGGGTTCGCCGGACCGAGCGGCGTGAGCGATCCGGGCGCGACGCTCGACGCGCTCATGGCCCTGGCCGCCGCCGAACACGCCGGCATCGACACCGGTGACGCGATCGGGCGGGCGGTTGCCTGGCTGGAATCCGGCGACGTGGCCCTGGTCTATGCCCAGACAGGTGTGGGACAAGCCGCCAAACTGGCGCTGGGTCTGAGCGCCGCGGGCGTTTCCCCGGCTGGATTCGCCAACGTGGACCCGCTAATGATCGTGCAAAACGGCGTCGATCCGGGCACCGGACTCTACGGTTCGGGCGTGTTCGATCACGCACTGGCCGTACTGGCCCTGGTGGCGACCGGCAACGATGTCCCGGCTACCGCCATCGAGGCATTCGCGGCGACCCAGGCGGAGAACGGGGGGTGGGCGTTCGATGCGTCGACCGATCCCGCGATGGCCGACAGCAACACCACGTCCCTGGCCATCCAGGCGCTGGTCGCGGCCGGTGAGGGAGAGAGCGACCTCGTCGCGAACGGCCTGACATACCTTGACTCGGTCACGCTCGAAGGTGGCGCGGGCTACAGCACCCTGCCGGAAACGTTGCCGGACGCCAATTCCACTGCCTTGCTGATTCAGGCTCTCATCGCTACGGGCCGTGAGGTTTCCGCGCCGATCGAAGCTCTCGGCACGTTCCAGAACGCGAGCGGCGCATTCCATTACCACCCCGAGGACACGTCGGACAACCTGTACGCGACCAGCCAGGCGATTCCGACCCTGGCACTATTGGCGCTTCCGATCGAGGCCGCCGAGCCCAGCGGCACGCCGGTTGCATTCCAGGATTCATGGGCGGTTTGGAACTCACCGCGATGAGAATGGCCATCGGAGCTTGCGTCGCATTCGTAGGGTTGCCGAGCTTGTCTCGGCCCGTTCCAAGCCGTCCCCACTCATCCATTGCAATACCGGCCTACGATCAGCTTCCCAAACGGGTTGCCTGATGTCGCCGAACACGGGCGGAGACAAGCTCCGCAACCCTACCAGTTGCGGTATGGACTGCCCCCTCGCGATGCCAGCCAAATGGCGAAGCATTCTCCTGGTTGCCCTGCTGATCCACGTCGTCTGCCTGGCATGGTTCAGTGTTGGGGGAGCGGCCAGACAGGCGACCGGTTCTGCCAACGTCGCGGGGATCGTGGTGGACTACGGCGATGGAAGGGTTTCGTACGCACTCGTCCCGTTCACGGAAGAGACGATCAGTGGCGTCGAGCTACTCCGGCGAAGCGAACTTTCCTTGCTCTCGGTCGAGTTCGGCGGCATGGGCGAAGGTATCTGCGCGATCGAGGACACGGGGTGCGACCTTTCGGCCTGTCGCGCCCGGCTCTGTCAAACCGGCGACCCGGATTCCCCGTTCTGGCAGTACGTCCGCGCGGGAGACGACGGGGAGTGGCAAACGGCACCGCTGGGCGCAAGTTCGAGCATTGTCGAGAACGGTAACGTGGATGGCTGGTTCTGGACCGACACAACGCCCGACGCGGCCGGCGTGACGCTTGACACAATCGCCTCCGAAACCGGCGTCGATCTCGAAACTTTTCGCTTGACCACTGACCTTGCGCCGATAGTGGCCACGGTCGGCGATCTTGAAGGTGACGACCTGGTCGACCGGGGAGATGTCCTGGCGGGTGTCGCGTTGGTGATTGGGATGGCGGTCATTGGCGGGCTTCTCGTTTTCCGATCCCGACGTGGCGCGTCACGATGAGCGTCGAGCGGCTGGATTCACGCGCGTGGCTCGGCTGGGGACTGGCGACGATGACGCCCCTGCTGTTGAGCCGCAATCCCTGGGTCCTGATCCAGGTCCTGGTGATCGTCGCGGTGGTTCGCGCGGTTTGGCATCCCGCGACCGCGGGCCGGGACATGGCGTGGTTTCTCAAGATCGCCGCCGCCTTCGTCACGGTCAGCGTCGCCTTCAATGTCCTCACGGTTCACGCCGGCGACCGGATCATCTCCGAGTTGCCTGTCTCTTGGCCGGTGGTCGGCGGCATCCTCACCTGGAACGCGCTCGTCTATGGCATCCTGGGCGGCATCGCCTTATTTACGCTCGTCCTGACCGGGATCACGGCCTCATCCCTGATCTCGTGGATCGACCTCTTTCACGTCATGCCGCGGCGACTGGCGCCGATCGCGGTGACAGGATCGGTGGCGTGGGCGTTCCTGCCCCAGACCGCGATTGCCTGGCGGCAAATCCGCGAGGCGCAGGTCATGCGCGGGCACCGCTTCCGCCGCGCGCGGGACTTCATTCCTATCGTCGTGCCGCTGCTGGCGGGCGGTCTCGACCGCTCGCTGGCGATGGCCGAGGCGCTCGAATCACGCGGCTTCGGCGTCTCGCCCGACGCCCGGCCCAAGTCCGCGAACCGCTGGAGGAACGTTGCCTCGTCCAGTGGCCTGATCGTTGGCCTGGTTGGATTGGCCGTGGCCTCCTACTGCCTTGCTGTCGGCCAGGCAACCTGGGCCATCGTCGCCGCAACACTGGGGATCGTCGCGCTTGTCCTGGCCGCGCGCGCCACGCCGGACCGGTCCATGGCGAGAACGCGCTACCGGGAACTCACCTGGACGAGGGCCAATTCACTGGTAAGCGGGGCTTCGCTGATCGTGATGGCGATGGTGATCTTCTGGAACTCGATTCGGTCCGGCTCCCTCGCCTACCAGGTATACCCAACCATGAACGTTCCCCCGGCTGATCTCCCGCTGCTCCTGATCCTGGGGCTCCTCCTGGCGCCGGCGCTGGTGTTTCGTCCAGCGGGACGTGAGGGATGACATCTCCGCTCGCCACGCTCGACAATGTGTCCTATCGCTATCCAAACACGACATCCGACGCCTTGCGAGACGAATCGTGGACGCTTGAAGCCGGGAGCTTTTCGCTGGTCGTCGGCCCTTCCGGCAGTGGGAAGTCGTCCCTGCTGCGATGCTTCAACGGGCTCGTTCCCCACTTCTCGGGAGGCTCGTTCAGTGGCCGGGTGGTCGTCGATAGGCTCGACACGAGGGGCGTCGGGCCCCGTGAACTGAGCGCCTCGGTGGGCTTCGTTTTCCAGGATCCCGAAGCCCAGCTCGTCACCGACCGGGTCGAAGACGAAATCGCCTTCGGGCTGGAACAACACGGTATCGACCGGTTCACGATGCGCAAACGGGTCGAGGAGTCGCTCGATTACCTCGGCGTCGAACACCTGCGCCGGCGCCGGCCCAACGAACTCTCCGGCGGCGAACGGCAACGGGTGGCGATCGCCGCCGCGCTGGCGATGCACCCGAAACTCCTCGTCCTCGACGAGCCGACCAGCCAACTCGATCCCTGGGGCGCGGAAGACGTGCTCACCGTCCTCACCCGGTTGAACGAAGACCTCGGTCTCACGGTCGTCGTCGCGGAACACCGGCTGGATCGCCTCCTGAGCCGGGCCGACACCGTTCGGGTGATGGGACGGCCGGACGGCGTGGCCCTCGAAGGTTCGCCAGAACAGATCGTGCCGCTGATGGACGCCGTGACCTTGCCCCCGATCACGCAACTGGGAAGGGCACTCGGCGAAGAGACGCCACCGCTGACGGTCAAGGCGGCCAGGACGGCGTTCGCGCGCCTCCAGATTGGCGCTCCACCCGAGACGCCACACGCGGTGAGCGGCGATCTTGTCACCCAACTTGCCGACATGCAGGTCCGCTTGGGGGACCGGACCGTGTTGGACAACCTTTCGCTGGAGTTGCGGGAAGGCGAACTGGTGGCGGTAATGGGACGCAACGGGTCCGGGAAGACGACGCTACTGCGCGCCATCGCCGGGCTGCAACACGTCGATCGCGGCTCGGTGGTCACGACTGGGATAGACCTGCGACAGGGCGACCCTGGATCGCTCCGTGGCCAGGTCGGCTACGTCCCGCAGCAGGCCAGCATTCTCTTCTTCCACGAACGCCTCATCGACGAACTACGCTTCACCGCCCGGGTCCGGGGCGTCGCCGATGATCCGCGCGAGATTCTGGAGCGATTCGGCCTGGCGCATCGGGCCGAGTCGCACCCGCTGGACCTGAGCGGCGGCGAGCGGGAGCGCGCGGCCTTGGCCACCGTGATGATGGGCCAGCCCCGGCTCCTGCTGATCGACGAACCGACGCGCGGGATGGATGCCTGGCGGAAAGCCGAACTGGCGGCTCACCTGGTGGAACTCCAGGCGGACGGGGTGGCGATCGTGATGGTGACGCACGATGTCGAGCTTGTCGCCACCTGCGCGTCGCGGGTCGTCATGCTCGGTGACGCCGGCATCGTCGCCGACGGCACGCCGCGCGAGGTGCTTTCCGGCTCGCTGACCTACACCACCCAGATCAACAAGGTGTTTGGCGGCGAGTGGTTGACGGTAGATGATGTACTCGCCAGCATCGGCGTCCCATAGCACCAGGAACGAAGAACTGCCGAGCCAATAACCGTCATTCCGAGCTTGTGAAGAATCTCCCGCGAAGCGGTATCGGCGCCCCCTATGTACCGGCTGCGCCGGGGGATTCCTCGTTCCTCGGAATGACAAATTGGTGGGGCGTGACATTCGAGCATCAGGTGATTCCCCGGAATCTCGCTGAGTCGCAGAGTTCAGCCGATCGCGGGGTCGAGGTTATCCCGCCGGTAGCGGTTCTCCGGGTCCCAGAGCATCCAGCCGGACGTTCCTAACTCGTTCGCGGCCCGAATTTGGGCGCGAACATCCTCGGCGGCGTATGGGGCCATGCCGTAAAGGTCGAAATCCTGGAGCCAGGGCCGAATCTGGAGGGCGTCGCCGCCCAGCAACTTCACGCCGGCCCGCAAGCTAATGTCCACGATCTCGTAAGGAAAATCGTTCGGGTGCCCCGGCAAGCCGAATTGCCCGTCGGAGTAGTGCGAGGGATAGACCATCGGACTGAGATAGTCGACATGCGCCGCCAACTGGGGGAAGTTCTGCCCGATCCCCAAATCGTCGCCGACGACCATCGTGAAGCCGAAGACATCGGCCGATTGCTTGGCGCCGGTCGGCAGCAACCGTTCGCGGGAGTGGGCGAGGAACCCTTCGATCGCGTTCTCACGGCTCGCCTGGGTGAATTCGACACCGAAGTCCATCGTCGACAGGTCGCCGTCGGTGGGAAAGCGCACGTAGTCGTACTGGATTTCATCGAAACCGAAGGACGCGGCCTCGACCGCGAGGTCGATGTTGGGCTCCCAGAGTTTTTCAAGCATCGGATTGACCCAGGCGAACCCGTTGAGGTCGCGCCACGGGCCGCCGGTCGTCACGTCGCGGATGGCCAGGTCGGAGTGGACCTCGGCGACGGTGCTGTCCTTGAAGACCACGAGGCGGGCGATGGTGTAGATATCGTTGTCGCGGAAGGTCTGGAGCAGCTCGGCGATGTCATAAGCGGGCCGGACCGTCCCGGCGTCCTGGAAGAAGGCGACCTCAGTGTCGTACCACACCCAATCTTCCTTGATGTCGATCACCACGGCGTTGGCCTTGGTGGTGTTGATCACCTCGATCAGGTTGTCGACCTGGGCGGCCGAGGTCGTGACCGTTGGGTTGAGGTAGAGGGCACGGATCGACCGCGATTCCAATGCGATCTCCAGCACCGGCTCCGCGTCGCTGACCGGAACGCTCCAGTCGCGATACCCGGCTCCACTCACCCGGAGTTCAACATCGGGGTCCAGCGCGGCCCGTTCGAGGCTAAACATGCCCTGGGCGTCGGTGATTGCCAGGGTCGAACCGTCGGTGACGCGCGCGCCCTGGACCGGTTCTCCCCCTTCGTCACTGACGACGCCTTCGACCAGCTCCGATTGCGCCGCCGACGCCGGTTCGGTGTCCGATATCACCACAAGGCCACCGAGCACAAGGAACACTCCCGCGAGCAGCAGAAGCCCGACCCTCTCCGCGCAACACCTTGTCAGGAACGTGATGACTCCACACCTGACGTTCATCGTTTAACTCCTGGTGCCCACCGTCGTCTGGCGACGGGAGTGCCCGGCACCGATGTGGGCGTACCGGCATCCGGAGTAGCCATCACGGGTGTACCTGACGCCGGAGTCGCCGCGACCGGTGTCGCCCCGGTCGGGTCAGGATCGAGCGCGCCGGGGTGATACCGGTTGTTGGGATCCCACAGCATCCAGCCCGACGCGCCGGACGCTTCGACGGCCTCGATCTGGGCCCGGACTTCGGCGTCACCATAGGGCATCAGGTCGAAGAAACTGAAGTCCTGGAGCCAAGGGCGGACCCGCATCATGTCGCCATCGAGCTTCTCGCCCGCCTTGCGCATGCTGATCTCGATCGTTTCGTACGGGAAGTCGTTGGGGTGGCCATCGACCGCCAGCGAGCCGTCTGGCCAATGAGACGGATAGATCATCGGACTGATGTAGTCGACATACTCGGCGACGTTCGGAAAGTTCTGGCCGATCCCGAGGTCGTCGTCCACGACCAGCGTGTAGCCGAAAACATCGGCGGATTGCTTCGCTCCAGTCGGCAGCAGCGCCTCACGGGTCTGCGAGAGGAACCCTTCGATCGAGTTCTCCCGGTTTTCCTGAGTGTTCTCCAGGCCGAAATCCATCGTCGTGAAATCACCATCGGTGGGAAAACGGACGTAGTCGTACTGGATCTCGTCGAACCCGTACCCGGCGGCTTCGACGGCGAGGTCGGCATTAGCATCCCACAGGGCGTGGACCATCGGGTTCACCCAGGCCACGCCGTTGTCGTCGCGCCAGAGATCGCCGGTCTGATTGTTGAGCACCGCCAGGTCGGGGTTGGCCTGGGCGACGAGTCCATCCTTGAAGACGACGAGGCGGGCGATAGTGTAGATCACGTTGTACTCCAAATAATTAAAAAAAACTTCCAAATCCATGATCGGGCGTACAGTGCCGGCGTCGACGAACAACTCCACCTGGGAGTCGTAGTAGATGATCTCTTCCTTGATGTCGATCACCACCGCGTTGGCGGAGGTGGTGTTGATGATCTCGATGAAGCGGTCGATATCCTCGTCGGTGCCTGACATATTGGGATTGAGGTAGAGCGCGTTAATCGGCCGCGGTTCCAACACGACCTCCGACCGGCTCCCGAGTTCGGCAAGCGAACCCGCCCAATCGTGGTAACCGGAGGCGGCGATCCGCACCTCGGCGCCTGCTTCCGCGCCGTCAGCGCTCCATTGGAAGATGCCGTCGGCGCCGGTCACCGTTACCAGCTGACCGTCTGTGACTCGGGCGCCTTGCAGCGGGTTGCCGCTGGCGTCGGTCACCACGCTTTCGATCGGGCCAGTCGCCGCGGCCGGTGTCGGGGAGGCTGGGACTGTTGGTTCCAGCTCAGGAGCCGGTTCTGTTGAGGCGCTGAACGGCACATTCGTCCCAACGCCGGACGATTGCGAGGACCCTTCGGCCGGCGTTTCCGTTGCCGCGGCTTGTGCGATCAACGCATTCGGCGCCGAGTTGGAATCCGGTTCATCAGAGGCGATGAAGGAGTATAGCAACGTACCGGCGAGCGCAACGAGGGCGATCGGGAAGAGGAGGCTGTAGCCCCACGGCAGCCAGGGAAATGGCGAATCGGCACGAGGAGGCAAGAAGTGTTTTTTGGGCAAGAATGGTCCCGCCAATCGTCTGTTCGGCACGTATCACTGATCCAACAAGTCCTCCCGGACCAGTTCCGGGGTTGTCGAAACTGGAAGGGCGACGAGCGTTTCCAGTTCCGACGCCCCATCGTGGTGAACGTTTGAAGCGTACCACGCGGATCGCCCCGGCAGGTGCGCCCGTGACACGGAAGAACCGGAACGATCGGCACGGGAGGGAGTTCCCGTCAGAATCCCTTGGCCTTGTCCACGACGTTGAGCAGTGGGTCACCGTTCTGGTAGCGAACCAGGTTTTCCCGGAAGATTTCCACGACCCGCCGTTCCTTGGGTGCCGAAGCTCCGGCCAGGTGGGGCGTGAGGATGAAGCGCGGACAGTCCCAAAGCGGGTTCTCCGCCGGCAGCGGTTCCTGCTCGACCACGTCGAGCGCGACACCGGCCAGCTTGCCGTTGTTCAGCGTCTCCACGAGCGCTGCTTCATCCACGATGCCGCCACGCGAGACGACGATCAGGTAGGCGTCCGGCTTCATCCGGTCGAGCTGGCCGGCGTCGATCAGGTGCCGGGTTTCCGGGGTCAGGGGAGCGGCGACCACGATCACGTCGGAGACGGTCATCAGGTCGTCGAGGCGGCTGATCGGCCACACTTCCTCGATCAGCGGGGTCCCCTCGACCGCGAAGGCATCGACCGCCAGCACGTTCATGTCGAAGGCCAGCGCTCGCTGGGCGATGCCTCGCCCGATCGCCCCAAACCCGACGATGCCCATCGTCAGCCCGTTGACCTCTCGGGCGGTCCGGTAGAACGTCCCGCGCTCCCAGTGCTTGCGCTTCTGCTGCTCGATGCTCTCCGGGATATGCCGGGTCATCGCCAGCAACAACGCCATCGCATGCTCACCAATCGAGGGACCGTGCGCGCCGCGGGTGTTGGTGAGGATGATGTCGCTGGCGACGAGTTCCGGAATGCGCGCGACGAACTCGACCCCGGCGCTCGACGACTGGATCCACTTCAGCTTCGGCGCGGCGGAAAGAAGGTCGACCGCCGGGTGGCCGGAGAGGATGTCGATGTCGGCGGCGTGCGTTGTCACATCCTTGTTGGCGCACCGGCTGATTTCGATGCCGTCGACGTCATCGAGCAGGTGAAAGAAATCCTCACCTTCAGCAGAGGCGAGCAGCACCTTGAGGGTCATGGCGTATATGTCTCCCCAGATTTACCTGGTCGTTCCTACGGAGTCGTTATCTGGGTAGGGGTGATGCACATTGATCGGGACACCGTGGTGCTCCCGATTTCGTAGGGGAGGGCTAACGGGCCATTGAGGCCACCTCCGCAATGAGGTCTTGGCCCGTGGGCGCCTGTCCAGAGCGCAGCGTGGAACCCTCCCGCCTGGTTTCAGTGGGTCATACGGACTTCGGGTAAACACTGGAGGTTCCCAAGGCTCACGTCATTTCGAGCTTGTCGAGAAATCTCCCGCCGCAGCGGCCCCTGCACCAGCATCACGGTCGCCGAGGTTCACCCGGTGATTACCCGAAGTCCGTACCAGCGCGGCGACGAATCACGTTTTCGGTCGCCGCAAGGGGCCGATCCCGGTCGCGGCGCATTACGGGAGGGCATACGCGAGCCGCGTGTCGTCGCGTGGTACGGCTTGATGGCTCGCTAGCCCTCCCCTACACGATCCGGAAAAACGCGACTCTTCTAACAATGTGCATTAGGCGTTACCGGTTGGTCGCACCCCGCATGATCCGCGCTAGTACCGAACCGTGGTGCCGGCTTCGAGCGCCTCGGTTTGCAACTCCTGGAACCGTTGCGAGGCCGACCAGTCGATCCGCTCCAGGTCTTCCTTGAGATGGCCGAGCATGTAGCGCAGCTCGCTGGCCATCGCGCAGAACTGGAAGCCCTGACCGATGCGGAAGTTGACGCCCTCCGCGCCGGAGGTGTGAATCCCCGTCGCTACGCCGTGCTTCCGGCAGGTATCCCGGATCTTCATGATCGCGGCCACGAGTTCGGGATTGTCGCTCTCCAGAGGCACGCCAAGCCCGAGACCCATTGACGCCGCCAGGTCGTTGGGCCCGATGAAACAGGCGTCCACGCCAGGGACGCTCAGGATCTCGTCGGCGTTGTTGACGCCCTCAATGTGCTCGATCTGGAGCACGACCAGCACCTGGTCGTTGGCGTTGGCGTAGTATTCTGCGCCAGACGAGTTCCAGCTCAACGCGTGGCGGCCGCCGCCAACGCTCCGGTTGCCGGCCGGATAGTAACGAGCGGCTTCGACCGCGCGCTCGGCTTCCTCACGAGTGTTGACCATCGGCACCACCACGCCCCAGGCTCCGGCGTCAAGCACGCGCTTGAAGTTCTCGGGCGAGTTCCAGGGCACGCGCACCATCGGCGCGATTCCCGAGGCCGACATCGCGCTGAACATCTGGGCGAGTGTCCGGATATCGACCGGATTGTGCTCGGCGTCGATCACCAGCCAGTCGAAGCCGATCTTGCTGATGTATTCAGCCGCCTCCGGCGACGGCAGGGAGAGCCAGGTTCCGATCGACGGTTCGCCGGTTTTGAGGCGTTGCCGCACATGGTTGATGCGCATGACAGGAGTCCATTCTTGAGAGTGGCGATCGTTTCGATCCTCACTCCATCCGAAGACACGGTGCGCTGGCGGATTTTCGTCAGCACGCACTATTCAGCGAGTACACGGTACCAAAGGATTCCAAAGTCGAACAGGGGTTGGCGTAACCAATGTATGTTGGCGTATTCCAGAAGATATTTTCCTGTCCAGAGGACGGATTCAGGGATTGAAAGCGTATGCTTTTCCCCGATAGTCGATATGCGTCATCGCGATACGGTGATACCTTCCACGCTCAAACATGACGATTCGATGGCATTTGGATGAGAATTCTCTCATCGCTTGTGAATATTTTCCTTATCTTGTCGTCGCCAAGTGCAGGGGGTACAACTCCTTCATCGTTTCCTTCAGGAATCACAAAAAGTCCGGTTGGCCCGAGGCGGATCACCCTGCCGGGGGTGGGCGGAATCCGTGCCGTCTCAGGCCGAGATGCGCTGTTCGCTGGCGCCGTCGAACAGGTGCAGGCGTTCGTTGTCGAACGTGACCCAGACCTGGTCATCGACGCGGGCGGGGAAATCGGGCGTCACCGTCGCGATCAGCATCGCGTTGCCGGTCCTCAGGTGGAGGAAGGTGATGTCCCCGGTCGGTTCGACCGTGTGAATCGCGGCGGCGAACCCCGTCGTGCTTGTCTCGTGGGTGATCCGGCAATCGCCCGGGCGGCAGCCAACGACGACCTCACCACTCGAGGCGTCGGCCAGCGCCTGGTTCCGACCAGTGAGCCCAACCCGGAAATCCGGTCCGGTGACGTAGGTGATGCCGTTGTCGCGGGAAACCCTGCCCCGCAGCAGGTTCATCGAGGGACTGCCCACGAACCCGGCCACGAAGATATTGGCGGGGTGCCCGTAGATGTCGTCCGGCGTGCCGAATTGCTGGAGTCTGGATTCGCTCATCACCGCGATCTTGTCCGACATCGTCATCGCTTCGAGTTGGTCGTGGGTGACATAAATCACGGTGGCGCTGAGTTCGGTGTGGAATCGCTTGAGTTCCGAGCGCATCTGCACCCGCAACTTGGCGTCGAGGTTGCTGAGCGGCTCATCCATCAGGAAGACCTTGGGATTGCGAACGAGGGCCCGGCCCAGCGCGACGCGCTGCTGCTGCCCGCCCGAGAGTTCGCGCGGCCGCCGCTTGAGGAGCGGGGTGATGCTCAGGATCTCCGCCGTCTGGCGCACTCGCGCGTCGATGTCGGATTTCGACATCTTGCGCATCTTCAACGGGAAGGCGAGGTTGTCGAACACGTTTTTGTTGGGGTAGAGCGCGTAGTTCTGGAACACCATCGCGATGTCCCGGTCCTTGGGGTCAAGATCGTTGATGACCTTGTCGTCGACGGAGATCGTACCGTCAGTTATCTCGATCAGGCCGGCGATGAGGTTGAGCGTGGTTGTCTTGCCGCAGCCGGAAGGCCCGACGAGCGACACGAACTCGCCATCCCCGATCGTGAGCGACACCTCGTCGACGGCGACCACGTCGTCGTAGGCCTTCACCACTTCCTTCAAAACAACCTGGGCCATGCGATTTCCTCTCGCTGAAGCTGGTTAGCGGCATTCCAGGACGCCTGAAACACGTTGCGGATTGAGGTCGCTCGTAGCGGATGATGCCTATTGCACCAGTACGTCCTCGTAGGGGCGGTACCGCCATCGAACGTGAGCGACACCTCACCCGCGCGGATCCGGTCGATGGTGTGTCCGCCCGGTGTATCGCGAAGGGCGAAATTCGATGTGCCGCCATCAGGGCGGACACCCTGTCTGCCGTGGCGTAACGCTCATATGCGATCGGGGTCTGCCCCTACGGAACGACGCGGCGAACTGTGTCTCAGGTCTTGATCGCGCCTTCCGTCAGGGCGCGCACGAAGTACTTCTGCAGGATGAGGAAAAGCGTGACCACCGGCACGCTCATGATGAACGAGGCCGCCATCAGCCCCGGCCAGTTCGTCGAATACTCCGAGAAGAACCGCTGGAGCCCGACCGGCAGCGTCAAGAGGCTGTCGCTCGTCAGGAAGGTCACGGCGTAGACGTACTCGTTCCACGCCTGGATAAAGGCATAGATCGCGGTGGCGATGATGCCCGGCGACGAGAGCGGCATCACGATCAGGAA
>JACCYX010000220.1 GCA_013696265.1 Chloroflexia bacterium | reverse complement strand
GCGGCAAGGTTCGCCGTGACATCGCCGCTGCCACCGCCGAGGGCCTCACGCGGCGCGATGTCCTGGTTGACGACACGCTGCCACAATTCCAGCGCCTGAACCGTCCCTGGGTGGTTGAAGTTACTGCCCAGACCGTCTGCGGTCACGGTATCGCCGCCACCCATCCACATCCACGGATACCACATGAAGACCTGGTAGCCGCCCGGCCTGGTCTCGAACTGGAGCCCGTACTGATCGCTGGTCGAGAGCTTTTCGGCAACGTCGATAAGCTCTTCCCACGTCTGGGGAATGTCGGCCTCCGACAGACCGGCCTCCTCGAAGGCCTTGACGCTGTAAAACATCGCGACTGGTTCGACTTCCATCGGCAAGCCCAGGATCTGGTCATTCACCATCCGGGTGGCCATGATGTCGGGGTAGAAGTCTGCCTGAGCCTCCGGTTCCAGGAACGGCGTGAGGTCCTGAAGCGTGTTGTTGTTGGCGTACCGGAGAAAGTCGCTTGGGCTGAGCAGGAAGATATCCGGGCTTTGGCCGGCGGCGAAGGCCGTCGAAAGTTTCGTGTAGTAGTCCTCGGATGAGCCGGGAATGTACTCCAGCTGAACCTTGATCTCGTTCTCGTCGTTCCAGGCCTGGGCCATTTCCTCGAACCAGGCGGCCTGGGCGGAGTTGTCTCCTCCTGAATAGAACTGCCAGAAGACCATGGGTTCCGACTGCGCCGCCGAGCGACTGACCACATACGGCATGGAGAATACCGATGAGGCCGCGGTAAACGCCCCTCCCGTTTTCAGCAAGGTCCGGCGCGACACATGCGATTGGAACTTTCGACTCACCACGGTGCTGATCGTCCTGGCATCGCTCACGGCAACTTTCCTCCACCATCGTGCGAGCCTGGCGGCGATTGGTCGATCGAGCCGGCTAACCAGCCAGACCGAACGAAGGCGCCAGACCCAAACTGAAATGACAACGTTGCCAAGAAGATTACCAGTGTTTGGCAACGTTGTCAACGGGGTAGCGACATGCTACTTTGGCAAAATACCGTTGTGCGTGTTGCGAGGAGGCCCATGACCAGCATCGAAGAAGTTGCCCGTCAAGCGGGCGTGAGTCCCAGCACGGTCTCACGCGTTGCCCGCAACCAAACCAATGTCAGCACGGTCACCCGTGAGCGGGTCCAGCGGGTCATTACCGAACTCAAGTACATTCCCAACGCGGTGGCCCGCGGCCTGAAGCAAGCACGCAGCGGTCTTATCGCCCTCCTCATCACCGATATCACCAGCCCGTTCTTTACGGCGGTCGCGCGCGGCGCCGAGGATGCGGCGCGGGAAGCCGGTCTGAGCCTGCTCCTGGGTAATTCCGAAGAGGATTCCGATCTCGAAGCCAAATATCTGCGCGTTATCGGAGAACGACGGGTCGACGGGGTAATCCTGGTCCCAACGAACCAGGCTCCGAATTCACTCGTCCGCAGCCTCCCGCCCGAGATCCCGATCGTGCTGCTTGACCGGTCCCTGCCTGGATTCAAGGCGGATGTCGTCCGTTGTGATACGAGGACCGGGACCTTCGTCCTTGGCCAACATCTCCTCGGTCTCGGACACCGCCGGATCGCCATCGTCGGTGGCATGCCGAACATACCGACATGGCCGGAACGGGTGGCCGGATACCAGGCGGCGTTGCGTGAGAGCGGAGTTGCGGCACCTCCCGAATTCGTGATCCCCGGGGATTACAATCGGGACGGTGGTACGGAAGCAGTCAGGGTGTTGCTGGCGCAAGGAGAACGGCCGGACGCCATCATCGCCGCCAACGCCCAAGTCGCCCTTGGTGTGCTCGATGAACTCGTGGCGGCAGGCTGTCGCGTTCCCGAAGACGTCGGCGTGGCGACCATCGATGACCCCTTTCCCCCTTCCGCTTTCGTTCCCCGTCTCACCTTGGTGGAGCAACCCGGCTATGGGATGGGTGAGGCGGCTGTCCAACTCCTGGTTGCCAGATTGGAACCGGCCGGGCGCGCGGAACCACCGCGCGAGGTTGTATTCGAGGCCACGCTCAGGATTGGGACGTCCTGCGGCGAGACGACCATCGGGCATGACGACGTTATGCGCTGAGGTTCTCCAAATGCACATCCGGATGAGCGATCAGCCCGATGTGTTTGTGGACATCGAGCCGGTCTGGGAGAAGCGGATGCGGGCCTTGCGCCAGCACGTCAGCCAGAGCCGTGACGATCCGGACATGGACACCGCCTTCCGCCGCAT
>JACCYX010000180.1 GCA_013696265.1 Chloroflexia bacterium | reverse complement strand
TCGTGATCTACGGGCTGCTGCCGGGCGGACGCCGCAACGTGCGGGTGCGCCGAATCAGCCCGTTCTTCCTGCTCTCGAATGTCGCCAATGTCGTCTGGATCGTGCTCTGGCACTACGAGCAATTCCTGGCCTCGCTGATCACGATCCTGGTGTTGCTGGCATCGCTACTCGTCATCTACATCGGCCTGCGGCTGAGGAATCCGGTCCGGCGTTCGACCGCGCCGAAGCCGCCCTGGTACCTGCGCCTGATCGTGTGGGTCCCGTTCTCGATTTACCTGGCCTGGATTTGCGTGGCGAGCCTCGCCAACCTGATGGTCTGGCTCGACCGCTCGGGCTGGGACGGCGGCCCGTTCTCCTACAACGTCTGGGCGATCGTCTTCATGGCCGGCGGCGCCGCGATCGCCGCGGCCTTCGCCCTGACCACCAGGGACATCCTGGTGCCGCTCGTGTTCGCCGTGGCTTACGCCGGGATCGCGCACCAGGCGTGGGGCGATTCGACGCTGGTCAGCATCGCGGCGGTGGTGTTCGCGGTGGTTTGCGCCGGTCTCGCTCTCCTCGCCTGGATCCTCGCCTTCGACCACGACACCGACCGCAACCCGTTCAGCAGGAAGGCGTCGACGGGTGATCCGCCGCCGATGACGCACGTCGACGACGCGCCGGTGGAGCGCGTCTGACCCGATTCTGGCCTGACTGCCCCTTCCGGGCCGCGCGCCGATCCGGTAGGATTGCCGGGCGCTCATGAGGCATGGGCCGCGCTGGCGCAGGTGGTGGCTTCCCAATGCGCCGGAACCCGACCTGTAGCGAAGGAAACGGACTCCATGTCCGCCCAGCACGACGCGGAATCCGACGCGCCCTCGCCGACGGCGCCCCGGCCGCGTCGTTTCCGCACGGTCCCGGCGCCGGGCTGGCCGGATCGGTTCGCCTTCTTTCCCTCATCGCTGCCGTTCCGGGACATCGCGCTGCCGCGGGCGTTGCAAACCAGGCCGTTCCGCCGCTACTGGTCGAGCCAGATCATCGCCTTGTGCGGCGCTTGGATGCAGAACACCGCGGCGTCGCTGGTGGTGCTCTCGCTGACCAGCTCGGCCGTGCTGATCGGGGCCCTGAACGTGGTCGCGGCGTTGCCGTTGCTCTTCTTCAGCCTCTTCGGCGGCGTGCTGGCCGACCGGCTCGATCGCCGCAAGATCATCATCACCACCCAATCGATCGTCGGCTGCCTTTCGCTCACCTACGCCTTCCTGATCCTGAGCGACCGGCTCGAATATTGGCACGTCCTGGCGCTCTCGGCGGTGGCGGGCACGGTGATGTCGTTCGAGTTGCCGGCCGGGCAGTCGTTCGTGACCGAGCTGGTCGATCGCGAAGACCTGCCCCAGGCGCTGGCCCTCAACTCGGCCTCCTTCAACGCCACGCGCACGATCGGTCCGGCGATGGCGGGGATCGTGATCGGGGCGCTCGGGACCGGGGCCGCATTCATCATCAACGCTATCACCCTCCTCGCGCCGATTTCGGTGCTGGTCAGCCTGCGGACCCTGATTAAGCCCCACGTCCGGCGGCGCTCCCAGCAATCGGGACTCTCGGCCCTGAAGGCGGGCATGCACCACATCCGTACCCATGACGACTTGCTCGGGCTGGTCTTGCTCTCGGCCGCCTTTTCGTTCCTCGTCTTTCCCAACCTGCTGGTGCTGATGCCGCTCTACGTGACGACCGAGCTGGGCGGGGGCGACGGCTGGGTGGCGGTCATGCTCTCGGTGCTCGGGATCGGCTCGCTGATCGGGTCGATCGGGATCCTGCGCGGCAGCCGGCTCGAAGCGGCGGCCGGCAAGCGGCTGCGCCGGGCGATGGCCGGCCTGGTGATCGGGCTGCTCTGGCTGGCGCTCTCGCCGAATCCGTGGGTGGCGATTCCCGGCATCGTCATCGCCGGCTATTCGTTCACGACCGGCAACACCCAGATCATGACCCGCCTGCAGCAGCTCGCACCGGACGAGATGCGAGGCCGGGTGATGAGCGCCAACAGCCTGGCGTTCAACGGGGTAATGCCCTTCGCGACGCTGACCGTGGCCGGTGTCTCCCAGCTGATCGGGCAACCGATCGTGATGGGGGTGTCGGCGGTGCTGCTGGTGGGGTTCAGCATCCTGCTCTGGCGGCGTTACGTGTGGCGGGCCTTCGTGCCCGCCGCACCGGTCATCACCGTGTCTAATCGCGTACCATCGGGAGACACATGACCGGCGCGGTCGCCACCATCAACGCCGTGGCCGGCGTGCTGGTGATCGCCTGGCCGGGGCTCTCGGCGCTGGCGCTAATCTACCTGATCGCCGCTTGGATGATGGTAATGGGCGTCTTTCAGATCGTCTACGCGATTCGGGTCCGCAAGGAGATATCGAACGAGGTCTGGATTATCCTTTCCGGCATCCTCTCGGAATTGCTCGGCGCCTTCTTCTTCGCCTTTCCAGGAGATGGGGCGATCAGCCTGATCTGGCTGATCGGTATCTACGCGGTCTTCTTCGGGGTGTTGCTGGTGATCTTCGCGTTCCGGGCGCGGAAGGGGTTCACCGCCTAACGCCGCCGGATTCGAGGTCATCCGACCAGTAGCCGAAGAGGACGATGAAAATCGCGAGGACGATGGCGGCGGGGCCCCAGAAGCGCAACCCGCGTGTGATGCCCCAGATACCGAGCGTGACAAGGATCAGGCCAATCACCAGGGCAACGTACGAACTCATGGGATCATCCTCGTCCTACCGCGTCCAGCGCGGATTGACGCGGCAGGAGGGCCAAAGGCTGGGTTGCGCGTGGCCTTCTCGGAGCCAAGACACGGGATCGGCGGCTCTATAGCGGTTGTCACAAGAGTTGGTGGTTAGAAAGGGCCGAGACACGCTCGGCAACCCTACCCCGTGCCGGCCCATCTCCTACGAGAACCGCTCTACAGGCCCATGAGGGCGCGGTATTGCCAGACCGACATCACCGCCATCGCCCCTTCGCCGACCGCCGT
>JACCYX010000145.1 GCA_013696265.1 Chloroflexia bacterium | reverse complement strand
CCTGGTGTCGGCTTCGCGACGCTCATCACGCTCGTCGCCCTGGCTCTCGGCGCGGCCCAGGAGCCTTTCTTCGACTACGCCGTGCTGGAACCGCTGGTGCTCGCGCTCCTGCTGGGCCTGGCGGTCCGCGCGCTGTGGCCGCCCCGCGACATTTTCCTGCCGGGGATCGGGTTCGCCGCCAAACAACTGCTCGAATTCGCGATCGTGCTGCTCGGCGCCTCGCTCAACCTGGCGGCCATCGTCGACGCCGGGTTCCAGTTGCTGCTGGCGGTGGTCATCAGCGTCTCGGTGACGCTGGGGGCCGGGGTGGTCCTGGGGCGGCTCGCCGGGTTGAGCACCAGGTTGTCGATCCTGATCGCGGTCGGCAACGCGATTTGCGGCAACTCCGCGATCGCCGCCGTGGCGCCGGTGATCCGCGCCAAAAAGCAGGAAATCGCGAGCGCGATCGCCCTCACGGCGGTGCTCGGGATCGGCGTCGTGCTGACGCTTCCGGCCCTGATTTCCATCTTCGACCTCACGGACGAACGGTACGGCGTGATCGCCGGCCTGACGGTCTACGCCGTACCGCAGGTGCTGGCGGCCACGATTCCGGTCAGCGCCGAGGCGGGCCAGGTGGCGAGCCTGGTCAAGCTCACCCGCGTCCTGCTGCTCGGACCCGTGGTCGCGATTTTCGCCTGGCTCGCGCGCAAGGATGACGAGGGGGAAGCGACCACCGGCCTGTCGCTCGGCAGGTTCCTGCCCTGGTTCGTGATCGGGTTCGCGGCGCTGGCGCTGCTGCGCACCGCGTCGGTCATCCCGGCGGGCCTGGGGGAAGGGGCCAAGGACGCCAGCCGAATCCTGACGTCGATCGCGATGGCGGGCCTCGGCCTGAGCGTCGATCTCCGGTCGGTGCGCTCCAGCGGTCCGCGGGTGGCGCTGGTGGTGATCGGGCTCACCATCCTGCTGGTCACGATGGCGCTCGCGATCGTCACGGCCATGGATATCGGGTAGACCTTGTACCATAGCTTTCGATGGAGAAACCTCACCGCCGCACCCACCCCATTCACCTGACGGCCAGCCCCCGCGGCGATGGCCGTCACCCCCGGAGCACAACCGCGCCAACGATGAAGAATCAGGAACTCGATCCGGTCGAAGAAGTGCGTGACGCGACACCGGCCGGAGAGGGCCACGGATCGCGTCCGGTTCGCGTGACGGTCACCGGGCGGGGCTCGGCGGCGGCGCGGTGGGGCGATCGCCTGCTCGAATTCGCGCTCCTCGCGGCAATCGTGCTGGCGGCGATCGTGCTCCGGTTCCGGGGCATCGAGTGGGGCACCGGCTATTACCTGCACCCCGACGAACAGCACCTGACCGATGTCCTGACCCGGATCAGCGCGCCGTCCAGCATTCAGGAGTACCTGGACTCGGCGGCCTCCCCGCTCAATCCCTTCAACAACGGCACCGGGTTCATCTACGGCACCTTTCCGCTTTTCGTCGCCAAAATCGTGGCATCGTTCACTGAATACAGCGACATCAGTAATGGTCACATTCCGGGCCGCTGGGTGTCAGCGGTGGCGGACACCGGCACGGTCGTCCTCGTCTGGTGGATCGGCCGGATGCTGTGGAACCGCGGGACCGGGCTGCTCGCCGCGTTGCTGATGGCGTTCACCGTGCTCCACATCGGCGCGTCCCACTACTTCACGACCGATACCGCATCGGCCTTCTTCGCGACCGCTACCTTCGCGTTCACTGTGGCCGCCGTCCGGTACCGGCGCTGGGTCTTCTACGCGCTGGCCGGGCTCATGGTCGGTCTCGCCGTGGCATCCAAACCGACGATGTTGGCGGCGGTTGGCTTCCTGGCGCTGCCGGCCCTGGAAACGGTTCGCCGCGACGGCTGGCGCGCGCTCTGGCCGCGGTGGTCGCAACTCGGCGACCGCGAGGACCGGCGCGCCTTTCCGGTGCTGCTGGCGTCCGCACTCGCCCTCTTCGTGGCGGTCTGGACCATCCGCGTCGCCCAGCCCTACATCTTCGAGGGATCGTCCCTCTTCTCGTTCCGGTTCGACCCGCGCTGGGTGGCGGATCTGGAATTCTGGCGCGGCGTGCAAGCCGGGGAGATCGATTATCCCCCAAGCATCCAGTGGTCGGAGCGGACCCCGATTCTCTTCCAGCTCGACCACCTGATCCGGTGGGGGATGGGACCAGGGCTCGGGATCGCCGCCCTCGGCGGGCTGGCCTGGCAGCTCTGGCGGATGGCGGTTGGCCGCGTGTGGCCATCGTGGATCACGCTGGGCCTGGTTGGCTGGATCGGCTTCCACCTCCTCTACTTTGGCGTGGCGCTCTCCAAAGTCCAACGCTACCTGATGCCCGCCTACCCGTTCCTGGTCCTGCTGGCCGCCGCCGCGATCGTGGCGACCGCGCGCTGGGGCTGGCGACGGGGCATCCTTCGCGTCCCATTCACGAACTGGCGCGTCCGGTTCCCGCGCTGGCTCCACCCCGGCACGATCCTGCCACTTGTCGCGGTCGTCACCACCGTGTTCTACGGCGCCGCGTTCGTCTCGGTTTACAGCGAACCGCACACCCGGGTCGAAGCCTCCGGGTGGATTGGCGCGAATGTGCCGGACGGCGCCACGATCGCCTGGGAATACTGGGACCTGCCGCTGCCGGTGGGGGTGCCGGCGGTCGCCGACCGGTCATACACCCTGGCCCAAATCGAGCCGTACGGGGACGAGAACGGGCAAAAGCTGACCCACATGATCGCGACGTTGCAGCGAAGCGACTACATCGTGCTCAGCAGCGCCCGCTTGAGCGACACCATTCCTCGCATGCCCTGGCGCTACCCGATGGCGACCCGCTACTACGAGGCGCTCGATTCCGGGGAACTGGGGTTCGACGAGGTGGCTCACTTCACGTCATACCCAGAACTCTTCGGGATCGAGATCGACGACCGGTCGGCCGAGGAATCCCTGACGGTCTACGACCACCCCGAGGTCACGATCTTCCAAAAGACTGACCGCTGGAACGCCCACGACGCCTGGTACCTGCTGGAAAACGCATTGGGCCACGGCGGGTTAAGCATCCTTCCGGTCCAGACCCAACCGGACCGGATGATGCTCGATCCGGGCGAGCAGGCGAGCGTGCGCTCCCAACCGGCGTGGAGTTCCATCTTCGACCCCGGATCGGTCACCAACCGGTTGCCAGTCGTCTTCTGGTACCTGGCGCTCCAGTTGCTCGCCGTACCGTTGGTGCCGATCCTCTGGCGGCTCTGTCCCTGGCTGCCCGACCGGGGCTACACCCTCGCGAAGACGATTGGCGTCTTCGCGGTCGGCTGGGTCGCCTGGTGGCTGGCGACGCTCCGCCTGCTCGACTTCGGGCTGGCGGTGATCGCCGCGGCCTGGCTGGCGCTCTTGGTGGTTGGGGCGGTCATCGTCCGCGCCCAGGCTGGGCGACTGGCCGCCGACTTCCGCGGCGCCTGGCGCTGGCTCTTCGCAACCGAGATGTTGCTGCTGGGCGGCTACCTGGTCGCGCTCTGGGCGCGGTCGCACCACCCCGACCTGTGGGCGCCGGGCCGGATCGGTGGCCAGCTTCAAGACATGGCGATGTTCAACGCGATGGCGCTGACCCCGATCATTCCGGCCTACGATCCCTGGCTGGCGGACGGCTCGATCCACGATTTCACCTTCGGGTACGTGCCGTGGGCGGTCATGACCCGGCTCACGGGCATCGTGCCGGAAGCCGCCTTTTCGTTGACGCTGGCGACCTTGGTGGCGCTGGTCATCGTCAACGCCTGGCTGGCGGCGGCTGTGGTGATCCATCGCTTCCGGCCGTCGCCTCGGGCGTGGGGCGCGATCGCCGGCGGCCTGCTGGCGCCGGTGCTGCTGGTCGGCGTCGGCTCCTGGGACATGGCCCAGCGGGTCGGTTCTGGGGACTGGGGCCTCAATTTCGAAGGTACGGCGGTCGATGCCGTGGACGGCCTCTGGACGACGATCACGTCGAATCCCGGCATTCCGCCCGGCGCCTGGCACACCTCTGGCGTCGTCGTGGACTCCGTCACGCTCGAATTCCCGCTCTTGAGTTTCCTGACCGGGGAAATGGGAATCCAGCACCTGGCGTTGCCGCTTCTGCCGCTCGGCGCCGTGCCGCTCTTCGGCTTCCTGACCCGCGAACGTTCGGGGGAACCAACCGGGTTCCAGGTCATGGCTTCGCTCGGCGGCTGGCGGACGGCGGCCCCGTTCATCGCCGGGTCGGGCCTGGTAACGGGTTGGACTTTCGCCGCCAACCCGCTCTTTGGGCTGGCGCTGACTGCCCTCGCCACCCTCGCGGTCTTCTTCGCGGTCGGCTCGTTCCGGTTTTGGACGGGGGCCTGGATCATCCTCCGCGATTCGGCGCTGGCGGGCGGGTCGATCGGCGCGGTAGCGTGCCTGGCGGTGGCGCCGTTCATCCTCTCGTACGGCACCTTCGCGACCCGTCGAGCTCCCGTCCTCCAGCCGCTCGCCGTCAACGAGTACATCGGTTACCTGGGCGTCCTCATCGCCGTTGCCGTCGGCTACCTGCTCTGGCAACTCTGGAGCCTGGGCGGGTCGATGCGGGAGATCGAAGGCATCGGCTGGGCGGGGGTGATCGGCTGTGGCGTGCTGGTGCTGGCGGCGCTCGGACTGGCGGTGGCGGTCGGGCACCTGGCGATCTTCCTGCTGCTGGTACTGCTGCTGCTCGGTTGCCTGGTCTGGCACCGGCACGACGATGTCCGGCACCTGATGCTGCTCGCCACCCTCACCCTCGTAGCGGTCTTCGGGATCGTCGCCAACCGGATGACCTTCGAGACCTGGAGCCCGCGCCAGAACATCCCGGTGCAGCTCTCGCTGGCGAGCTGGATGCTGCTGGCGATCGTGGCTGCCCCGGTTGTGGCGCTTGCCCTCGCGACTGCCTGGGACCGGGCGTCATGGCCGAGGATGGCGCGTAAGCGGCTCGTCGCGGTCGGCTCCGTCGCCACCCTGGGCGTGCTGATCGGGGCGAGTGCGGTCTATCCCGTACTCGGTTATCCGAACCGGCTGGACGACCGGCTGGTCCAGGCATCGCCCACGCTGGACAGCTTCGTCTTCATGAACGAGGGCCAACTGGACCTCAACGCGGCCAATTCACCCGTCGATCCCTACGATCTCGATGGCGACCTGGCCGCGATCCGGTGGATGCGCGCCAACCTGGCGGGCTTGCCGACGATTCTCGAAGCGCCGTCGCTCGTCAACGGCTGGGGCGGGCGCGTCAGCGCGCTGACCGGCTACCCAACCGTGATCGGGGTCGTGCCGGTCCAGAAGCAACAACGGCCAGGGATGGAGCGCCTGATCGATTGGCGCTACGCCGACGTCACCGAGGTCTACGGGAGCGAGGCGGGCTTCAGCGAAATCGAGCCGATCCTCCAGGACTACGGCGTGCGGGTGATCTATGTCGGCGCCCTGGAGCGGGCCACCTACCCAGCCGCGGCGCTTGCCAAGTTCGATGAGGCGGTTGGCGCCGGAGACCTCGACGTGCTCTACGAAGCGGATGGCGTCACGCTCTACGCCTACCGCGGCGCACGGGAGGCCCAGGCGCCCTACGATCCGTGAGATGTCCATGAGCCAGTCATTCAACGTGATCCGTCCGTCCGGCGAACCCCAGGCCGACCGTGCGTTGTTTGACGCGATCCGTCGCTACCTCGGTCGTCAGGAGGTCGTCAACACGATCCAGCTTGCGGGATTCCTGGCGCGGGACGGGTTCGACCCCACCCACCCCGTGCTGGCGGCCACGGTTGGCCCGGACATCGTGGCGGTCGCCACGCTGACGCCGGGTTTCCTCCTGCTGCTCTCGCACGTCGAAGCCAGCGAGGCGGTTCAGGCCCTGGTCGACGCAGCGATCCAGGCGGGGTTGGACGTGCCTGGCGTGATGGGACCGAGCCAGGCGGCGCTGGCGTTCGCCGAATGCTGGGCCGAAGCGACCGGTGGCACATTCCGG
>JACCYX010000141.1 GCA_013696265.1 Chloroflexia bacterium | reverse complement strand
TCCCCGAGCGGACTTCGCTGCCCGAAGTCGACATTCACGAACCAGTCGCGAAAGGCCGAGTCCTCACCTCGTTCCAGCAGATCCCGGAAGGCGGGAAAGTCGCGGCTGACGTGATTGAAGACGCCATCGAAAATAACCCGGAATCCCTGGTCGTGAAACGCGGCAACAAGAGCGGCCAGGTCCGCGTTGTCGCCGAGGCGACGATCGACGCAGGTGTAGTCGATGGTGTCGTACCCGTGGGAGGTCGACTCGAAGAGTGGACCGAGGTAGACCGCGTTGCACCCCAGCGAGGCGATGTGCGCCGTCCATTCCCGGAGCGTGGGCAGGCGATGTTCGACACCCGCATCCACGTCATTGCGGGCGGGCGCGCCGAGCAACCCGAGCGGGTAGATGTGATAGAAGATCGCGCCGTCGATCCACGGTGGCATGAGCGGAATTTCCAGTCACGACGGGCTGCCACGTAGGGCTGCCGACCTTGTGTCGGCCCTACGCGAACCACCCCAGGATCTCATCATCGTTGGAGCACGCCGGCCTTGAACGCGGAGACCGCCGCCTCGACCTCAGCCCGGGTCGCCGACAAGAAATCGCCGGGCATCGTGTGCTTGAGCGCGCTCGCCGCCGCGCCGAGGTTGACCGCGCGCGAAAGGCCCGCCGGGTTCTCCAGGTAGCCGGCCAGGAAGCCGGCGGCGAAGGCGTCCCCCCCGCCGAGCCGGTCGATGACTTCAATATCCCGCCACTCGGAGGCCGCCAGCAACCCGGACGGCCCCAGCGCCATGCTCTGCAGCCTCAGGCGGCGGCTCCCCTTGGCCCGCTTGCGCGTGACCGTGACGGCGGCAACTCCCAGCCGTTCGAGCGCGGCGCGCATCACCTGCTCGTGCGACCCCTCGATCCCGAAGAACGTGCCGAGCCCGCCCCGCGAGGCGAACAGGATATCGACCTTCGGCACGATCGCCACGAACGCGTCCCGCGCTTCGGCCTCGCTCCAGAGCTTCGATCGGTAGTTCAGGTCGAACGAAACCAGCACGCCAAGCTTGTTGGCGGCTCGCACCGCCGCCATCGATTCCGCTCGCGCGCCCGGCGAAAGGGCCAGCGTGATCCCGGACAGGTGGAAGGCGGTGGCCCCGTGGAGGATCGTTTCCCAATCGAACGTGCCCTCGGTAATCCGGCTGATGGCCGTGTCCTGGCGGTCGTAGGTCACCGCCGAAGGACGCGGATCTACTCCTTCTTCGAGGAAGTAGAGGCCGGTGCGGCCGTCGTCTTCGCTTACCCAATGAATGTGGGACACGTCGACCCCGTTGGCCCGCGCCTGCCGCGCCACGAGCCGGCCAGGTCCGGTGTCGGGCAGGGCCGTCACCCACTCGCCCGGCACGCCGAGACAGGCCAGGCCGACGGCGGTGTTAAGTTCCGCCCCGCCCACGGTTAGGTCGAGCGAGAGCGTGCGCTCCAGCCGCTCGTTCCCCGGTGGCGTCAGGCGGATCATCGCCTCGCCGAAAGCCACCACGCGTTGCGGGACGGCGGCAACCGAATCCCCGGCCATATCCCCGATCAAGTTGTCTCCAGGCCCAACCGCGGTCATCGACGTCACTCCCTGGTGTCCTTCGAGTTTCTGGCGTGAGCGAGCGCCGGCGGACGTTGTCCGGCACGTTCATCTGCTCGGGGCATTATGCCCGAAGCAACCGGATTGGTCGTCCCGGCGGGCGAGGATCGCGACCGGCAGGGTAGGATGGCGATAACGCGATGCGGGTTCCGGCCCGTACGGTCCATACCTGGTCATGGAGTGGCACTTGGCATCATCCGGCAACGCCCAGACACCAATCGAGGCGAGAATCGCCGACCATCTCGACCACCTGCGTGCCTCCATTGACCTCCGCGATGAGCGGGTGACGATTCCGGGTTCCGACGTTTCGCTGTTGGTCACGCGGCCAGCCGATACCGACGCCTTGCTCGACCGGGCCGCCAGCGATCCCGAGCAGAACCTGCCCTACTGGGCGGAGCTGTGGCCCAGCGGGATCGCGCTGGCGGCCGCGATCCTCGCCGATCCAAACATGGTGCGCGGCAAGCCGGTCCTCGAACTCGGGTCCGGCGTCGGGATAACGGCCGCCATCGCCCTCGCGGCGGGCGCCGACCTGCTGGCCACCGATTACGCCCCGGAATCGCTGCTGCTGACCCGGATCACCGCCCTTCGCCACTGCGGCCTGGAGCCGCGCACGATGCAACTCAACTGGCGCCAGCCGTCGGACGACTTGCTCGCCGGTTTCCCGGACGGGTACCCCGTGGTGCTGGCGGCCGACGTGCTCTACGAACGCCGGGACATCCAGCCGTTGCTGAACCTCTTCGACCGGATCGTGGCGCCGGATGGGGTGCTCTGGCTGGCCGAACCGGGCCGCCCGCCGGCGTCGATCTTCCTGGAGACGGCGAGCCGCCAGGGCTGGTCATTCGCGAGTTCGACCTGGACGGGACCGTGGCCCGACCCCGGCGACGCGGACGTGGTCGCCCGCGTCCATCAACTCCGTCGTCGATAACGCTCCGAAATCGCTTGACAAGCGGACCAAAACATCGGACAACAGTCGTGCACATCATAAAGCGCCGTGATCTGTGCGCGGCAATGACCACCGATGGCCGACGCCCCTGTGCGTTGACTGGTCGTAGGGCGCTTCTGAGTCACCCCCCGGAGGTACCGGCACGGGGCGACACTGT
>JACCYX010000130.1 GCA_013696265.1 Chloroflexia bacterium | reverse complement strand
CCGATCGGGTGCGCCTCGCGCCCTCGCCGGTGACGGCGAATCCCGCCGTGGCCGACGTGATCGCCGAGATGACGCCGATCGAGCCCGACTTCGGGCAGATCATCATCGGCGCCTTCACCGGCGACGTTCCCGATGTCGGCGCGGCCCTGCAGGAGTATTCGGACAAGCTCACCGCCGAACGCGAGCGCGCGATTGGCGTGGTGGCGGCCACCGGCGCCGACATCAGCGTCGATGCCTGGGTCTTCCCGGACTGGAACCCGGACGAGGATTACGTTCCCGCCGCCGCGACCTCGGCTGCCCGCGCGTAGACCGTACGCGATTCCGCGGAAGACATGGACTGCGTAGGGTTGCCGACCTTGTGTCGGCCCCAACGTGGCGCCGCGGGCCGAGACAAGCTCGGCAACCCTACGGATTTCCGTAGACGCCTGCGCGTTTCATGTGGAGGTTGCTGAATGGCCGTTGCACCGCCGCCGGTGAGCGAACTGTCCGCCAGTGGTTCGCCCCCGGCGGGACGGGGCATCGCCGGCCGGATCTGGGCGGATCGCTGGATCTACCTTTTCATCCTGCCGACCGCGATCCTCTACGGCATGTACACCGTTTGGCCGATTGCCGCGAGCTACTGGTACTCGGTGCTCGACTGGAATGGGTTCGAGAGCCGGGGCGACTACGTCGGTCTCGCCAACTACCGGGAAATCCTGCGCGACGACTTCTTCTGGAGCGCGCTCGGTAACACCTTCCTCTTCGCGGTGGTCACGGTGCCGATCCGGGTGGGCCTGGCGCTCGGGGTCGCGATCATGCTCAACAATCCGCGGCTGCCGTTCGCGCGGCTCTTCCGCACCGCCCTCTTCCTGCCAGTCGTCACCACCACCGCGATCATCGGGATCGTGATGACGTTCGTCTTCGACCCGGTCGGAGGACCGGTCAACACGCTGCTCCCGCGGCAGGGGATCGTCGACCAGTCCGTCAACTTCCTGGCCGATTCCGACACCGCGATCTACATCGTGATGGTGGTCCACATCTGGAAATGGCTTGGGGTGACGCTGATCTACTGGCTGGCCGCGCTGCAAACCATTCCCCAGGACCTTTACGAGGCGGCGCGGGTCGACGGCGCGAACAGCCGACAACTCTTTCGGGGCATCACGTTGCCGCTGCTCGTGCCCTTCCTGATCATCATCGTCACGCTCACCTTTCTCGACACCCTGGAAATCTTCGACCTGATGCTGACGATGACCGGCGGCGGGCCGTTCTACTCGACGGAAGTGATCGACATCTTCATCTACCGGCAGGCGTTCGCCTCGGCTGTGCCGCGGCTCGGGTACGCCTCGGCGGCGGCGGTGGTGTTCGATCTGGCGACGCTCGGCCTGGCGCTGATCCAGATTCTGGCCGTGAGCTACGCCCGTCGCGCCCGGAGGGACATGTGAGCATCCAACGCATCGCCGGCGGACGCCGGCCGAAACGGCGCTTTCCACGACCGGGCGTGGTCGCCCAGGTGGTTGCCCTGACCGCACTGTGCCTGCTCTGGATCTACCCCTTCCTGTGGCTCGTCTCGGCCTCGCTGAAGGATTCGCTGACAATCTTCGCGAGCGGGCTGAACCTGATTCCGGAACGCCTGGAGTGGGAGAACTACGGGCGGGCCTGGAACGACGCCGGGTTCAGCCGGTACATGGTGAACAGCCTGCTCGTGACCATCGGCACGGTCGTGCTGGTGGTCGTCCGCACCGCGCTGGCGGGGTACGTGATCGCCCGGTACAACTTCATCGGCAAGCGGGTCTTCCTGGTCGTGCTGCTGGGCACGATCTTCGTGCCGGCGGGGTACACGATCATCGCCGTGGTCGAGTTGAGCGACAACTTGAACTTGCTCAATTCGCTGGCCGGGATGATCCTCGCCCTCAGCGGCGGCGGTCAGGTGGCGGCGATCCTGCTCTACGCCGGCTACTTCAGCCGCATCCCGCGCGAACTGGAGGAAGCGGCGGTGCTCGATGGCGCGAGCTTCTTCCAGATCTTCCGGTCGATCATGCTGCCGCTGGCGGGCCCGATCACAGCCACGGTCTCCCTGCTCACCTTTCTCGCGGCCTGGAACAACTTCTTCGTGCCGCTGGTCTTCACCTTCACCCGTCCTGAACTGCGGACGTTGAGCATCGGAATGCTTTCGTTCCAGAGCGAGAACTCGGTGGACTGGTCCGGGCTCTCGGCGGCGGCCACGATTTCGCTGATCCCGGTGGTCTTGCTGTTCATGTTCCTCCAGCGATACTTCATCGAAGGCATCGCCGGCGCTGTCAAGTCGTGACACCACGTCCATGCTGGCAGCGTGGACTCTTGCCAGGGCCGGGCGGGGCAACGGGTAGGGGAGCACCTGGCGCCTGTCCAGAGCGCAGCGGGGGATGCTCCCGCCTCACCGCCGGGCACGCGG
>JACCYX010000113.1 GCA_013696265.1 Chloroflexia bacterium | reverse complement strand
GGCCAGCCACGGCGGCGCCCTCCGCCTCTGCTCCCGGCTGCCGGTTGTCCTCGGCCGGGTCCGCGACCACCAACACTTGCATCAACCGCCGGGGCGGGGGCGGCGGCTGTGGGGGCGGCGCGAAGGTGGTCCGCAGTTGCCGGGTGACGCCCCGGCTGGTTCCCAGGAACCGCCGGGGATCGAACTCGCCGACCTGGGCCGTGTGCCGCCCGGCCCCCCCGGTTCCGGTGAACGGCGACGAGATGACCTCATTGTCGTGCTGGGCCACCATTTCCCAATGGACCCGGGCAACCGTCGTATCGAGCATGAGCACCAGCGGCGCCGCGGTGGAGAGCTGGGGGCGGAAGTCAGCCGGCAGCAGGAGTTGCCCCAGGAACCGGCCGCGCTCGTACTGCTTCTCGACATCCCAGGCGCCGGCCAGCTCGTCGTTGGCGTCCCGCACGAGGGTGGGGTCCAGGGGGATCTGGCGTTCCGGGATCGAGGCGCCTTCGGTGAGAGCGCCGAAGCTGTAGACGCCCTGGTTCAGGGTCGCGGTCAGCCGGGTGGGGACGAGGGTCTCGGGCGCCTGCTCGTGCTTGCGGCGCAGTTCGTCCTGCGCCAGCTTGCTGGTCCTGGTCCATGCCTTGCCCACCTTGTCCAGTTCGGCGTCATCGAGCGAAACGAAATCGATGTTGAGGCGCTTGCGATCCCGGAGGTGCGTGCCTTCATCGCGGATGGCCTGCTGGATGGCCCGGATTTTCGCCGGGTCGCGCTCGACGAAGGTGATCCGGAGCAGTCGCCGGGTTTCTCCCTCGATCGACCCGGTCACGGCGTTCTTGATGCCGTGGATCCAGGCCAGCGCGGCCTCGGCGGGGTTCAGGTTGCCCTTGCCCGTGCCAATTAAGACCGTTGCCAGGTGGCGCTTGCCCATCCGGCCCAATGCCCAGCACAGTTCGCGCGAGACCACGGCGAGTTCCGGTTCCCCGAAGCGGCCCGGCACGCCCATCCCGGCGATCGCGATCACGCGGTCCGGCAGGCAGGGCAGGGTTGGCGGTCCGGGAAACCCGCGGATCGGGCAGCAGGAAGGTCTGTCCCAGTTCGCCCCGGATTGTGCCCCGCTCGGAAAGTTGGCTGATCAGGAGGTCCGACTCACTCGCCGCGCCGGAGCGGCCAGGTCGCCGCTTGCTGATCGCGCGGTCGAGCGCAAGTTCGGCGCCCTCCGGTTTCTGACCGAGGTAGTGGCCGACGGCGATCGCATCGACGGGATCGCCGTCCGCGATGCCGCCGATGACCTTGTCGAGGTCCTCGATTCCGCCGCCAACCACCCGGATCTCGATCGTCGTGGGGCCGAACGCCGCCGCCGGTTTGACGGGTCCGTGTTCCGCGCGCGAACTGAGGAGCCCGCGGGTGAGATTGTCTTCGATCAGGCGCTCGTCGGTGCTGGCGAAGGAGACGGCCGCCGCATCGTCGACCGTTGCGTTCCGGAGCGGGATCGACCCGGAGTACCGCTGGTTGGCCGCCGTCCGCCAGGTTCGCGAGCGGGTCAAGAGTGAATCGAGCTTGAGCAGGTCGTCCGCCTGTTCCGCCTCCAGCCGCTCCCGCGCGAGGGCGTCCGATCGCGTGGTCGTGCCGCGGAGGCTGGCCGCCGTGTTGGTGCTGGCGAGCTGGTTCGTCGTGCCCAGTGTCAGCAGCTCGTCGAGCGCCGCCAGGATCCTGTGATTTTCCGGAAGCCCGCCGTGATCCTCGTCGACGTACCAGGCGGGGACCTCGCGGTCGTCCGGCGTCTTCAACAGTCCGAGGCGGTGCGGAACCCGGCCATCGCCGTTCCACGTAACGCCGTAGCTCTCCTTGCGGTCGAGGTGGCCGAAGTCCGTAATGCCGTCGTAGGTCGGTCGGTTGGTCCCAGCGATGTAGATCATCCGCTTCGGCACGACCACATCCTTGAGCAACTGGTGCTGGTTGCGGGCCATCGCCAGCCGCTGTTCCAGGATGTTGAGGTTGCCGTAAGTCCGCGTGTTGTAGAGCGGCTCCATGTCAGGGCATTCGATCGGGGAAGGCAGCATCTGGAAGGAGCCGACGAACGAGTTGAGGATCGTCAGGAGTTCACGCGAGTTGTGGCGAAGATCGAGCAGGGCCAGTTTCTGGACGATGTCGTCCAGGCCGAAAATGGCCTGGGGAATCGCGAACGACCCGTGGTTCGGGGTGCCGAGCATGACCAGCCGTCCGCCGCGCGCTCCCGGCGGGAGCTTCTTCCTGGGATCGCCGGGGTCCCACATCGCGCGCCATCGCCGGCGATGGTTGCGGATGAAGGCGCGGGCCACCAAACCGCCCATCGAGTGGGCGACGATGTGGACCGGCGCGGTGTCGCCGAACCAGCCGCTCATCTGCGCCCGCAACTCGTCGGCCGCGACGTTGATGTCCTTGCGCCAGTCGAACCAGAAGGCACGCACGTTCCAGTTTTCCGCCAGCGAGAGCAGCAGTTCCCCATAGTAGCGCTTCAGGATGCCCGTCACCCGCACGTCGGAACCCGGCGACGCATCGCTGAGGCCGTCGTCACCGAGCCGCAGGTGGGCCAGGCGCCCGCTGGCGATGCGCAGCAGGTTGACCCAGACACTGTCGCCGTCGCCGCCCCGGTCGAAGACGCTCAACTCACTGCCCATCACCCCATGGATGACGACCACGTTGCCCCGGTCGCGGGGCGCGCCGCGCCGCAGGCCGCCATGCTGAACCGCCTTGATATGCATGCGCTGGTAGCGCAGGTCGCCGAGGTGCACCCGCAGGGCGCGCTCTTCCTCCCTCGATGGCGCCGCCATGATCTCGCGGAACTCGTCGGGATCGGTCGCTTCGACCCGGGCGATGAAGGTGCGTTCGTCGAACATGGCTGGGTCCTCCGCCGATCAGGTGAACACCTGGCGCGTCTTGTTGGCGTCGGCGCCTTCGAGTTGCGGATGCTGCCGGTAATTCGTCTCCCTTAGCAAGCCGGTGAGCCGCTCGTGCAGATCGGCATAGGTGAGGGCGTAGCTCGCGTCCCGGATCGCCTTGAGCGCGTGGTAGGTCATCGCGCCGTGGAAGACGCCGTCGATCCGGTCGTCCCAGGAGGATTCCAGTGCCGTGCAGCCGCTCAGGAGCACCTCCCGCATATCGGATTCGGGGTATTTTTCCGCCTGGTTGGGCCGGGCTCGCAACGGATCCTTGAGGACGGGATCGCCCCGGAGCGCCGGATTGAGGAATCGCGCCCGCCGCGTGTTTCCTCCGGCCTGGGAACCGGGGAGCACGCGCGTGCCGGTACCGGAGTGGCAGTTGTCCATGATCGCCACGAGGTGGACACCGGCCGGCACGGCGCTGAAGAGATCGCGCAAGTCGTCGTCGACGATCTGGTTGTCGGTAATGTCGTAGGGGCAAACGGTCTGGTCGTAGCGTTCTTCGTCGCTGCCGGCGTCGACGATGTAGGAACCGTGCGACGAGTTCGCGAAGACCAGGACATCCCCCTTCCCGGCTCCCTGGAGGAGGTCCTTCAAGGCGCCGAGCATCGCCTTCCGGGTGGCCTGGGCGTCGGTCACGATCCGGATGTCGGAGGCAGTGAAATCGTAATGGCCCGTGAGCAGGTCGGCCCAGGCGTGGGCGTCGTTGACGCAGCCCCGGAGGTCGGCGTCGGGCAGGGGGTAGTCATTGATGCCGACGCACAGCGCCCGCTTGACCATGATGAGCCTCCGTGATTGAAATGGAATATGCGTTATGTATGGTGACCCTGTGACGCCATTCTAGGGCTGGCCAGCCGCCTGTCAATGCGCCATTTGGGCTAGGACCGTCTAGCGGTCGTCGTGGCCGGCTCTGGTTTCCTCCCTGACCGCGTCGATCAGCAGTTCGAGGGCGCGGACGGTGGCGGCCTCGATCACGGCGGCGCGGTCGCCGGGGAAGACGTGCCTCTCGACGATCGTCGCCGATGCCGTCGCCAGGCCGATGTAGACCAACCCGACCGGTTTGCGCTGAGTACCGCCATTGGGGCCGGCGATGCCGGTGGTGGAGACGGCGAGGTCCGCGCCGATCAGGGCGCGGGCGCCTTCGGCCATCGCTCGCGCGCACGGTTCGCTGACCGCCCCCGGATTCCGCAGCACGGCTTCGGAAACGCCCAGCACGCGCTGCTTGATGTCGTTGGCATAGGAGACGATGCCGCCGAGGAAGTAGCCAGAGCTACCAGAGAGGCTCGTCACCTGGTGGGCGATGTTGCCGCCCGTGCAGGATTCCGCCGTGGCCACGGTAAGCCCGTGCACGATCGCGCACTCCTGGAGTTCTCCAGCGAGTTCGAGTGATGACATCGGTGTCATGAAGCGTTCACCTGTTCCGTGCGCGCCGGTCAGCACATTTCCAGCGCCTGGGTGATTTCGTCCCGCACCCCGGCGTCGGGCTCCAATCGCCGCCCCCGATCAAGCGCCCGCCTGGCTTCCGGCCCACCGATTTTGCCGAGCGCCCAGGCGGTATGACCGCGCACGAGCGGCTCGTCGTGACCGGACAGCGCGCGGTGCAGGACCGGGATGTCGTCCACCGTGCCGATGTTGCCGAGCGCGACGGCGGCGTTGCGGGCAAGCCCGCGCCGCTTGGTGCGGGGAACCGGTGTACCGAAGTACGTAGCGCCAAACTCATCCTGAGTCATTTCCAGCAGCCAGCGCAGCGACGGCCAGGCGTTATCGATCGACGCCGGCATCAGTTCCTCGTCATCCATCGCCCTGGCGGCCCCGGTGTAAGGACAGACTTCCTGGCAGACATCGCAGCCGTACACCCAATCGCCCATTCTCGGTCGCAGTTCTCGTGGAATGCTTTCCCGTAATTCAATCGTGAGATACGAGATGCAGCTTGGCGTGTGGATCGTGTAGGGCGCGACGATCGCGCCGGTGGGGCACCGGTCGATGCAGATGGTACACCGGCCGCAGTTGCGGTCCAGCGGCTTGTCGGGCTCAAGGTCGAAGTCCAGCAGCATTTCACCGAGCAGCACCCACGAGCCGTGACCGGGCACGATCAGGCAGGCGTTCTTTCCGTACCAGCCGAGACCGGCGCGGGCGGCGACCGCCCGCTCCACGATCCGGGCGGTATCGACGAGCAGGCGCGTCTCGATTGGGCGGTCCAACTCTCGTTCCAGGTCGGCGTGGAGCGCCTTCAGCCGTCGCTTGATGACGCGGTGGTAGTCGCGGCCCCAGGCGTAGCGGGAGATACGTCCGCGCGGGATGCCGTCGTCCGGTTTCTCGGTCGGCCCCGGCCAGTAGGCAATGCCAACGGAAAGAATGGACCGGGCCGACGATTGGAGATTCCGCACATCCGTCGAGAACCGGGCTCGCTCGGACGTGAACCAGTCCAGCCCTTCGACATGGCCGGCCTCGATGTGCCGGTCGAGATGCTCGGCGACATCTGGAAAGGGGTCCGCCGAAGCGATGGCCGAGACGGTCAAGCCGTTGCGGGCGGCGAGCACTTTGACGCGGGCGGACAATTGGGCGCGGGGATCGCACCGCGGGTGCGGGAACAGGGGGCTGGGCGCCGGGCTGGAGATGTTCATGCGCATGAGTATACGGTCCGGCGCTAGACGCGTTCCGAACGCAGGGCCTGGGCCCGGATCGCAAAGCGGCGGGTGGCTTCGCGGCCGACATCGTCCCACCCCTGGCGGTGGATCATCCCCATCGCGACCGCCCCGACGAAGGCCGCCCAGGGCGCGTCGCTGCCGCTGTGGGGCGCGTGGTGCGGGGGAATCGTGAGCAAGGGTTCGTCCCGCGTGACGCAGCGGAACGCACCATGCTTGCCCCAGCTCACGACGGCGCGGACGTTGGTGCCCTGAATGACCGGGCTCATCGCCTCGACCGCGCAGCTCGCCCGCTGGTCTGCCTGGGAACCGGCGATTTCGTCGAAGTCCGCTTCCGCGCCGACGATCACGTCGAAGCGAGTCAGGTCATCGAGCTGTTCGCCGCCAATTACCCCTTCGCGGAAATGGATCAGGGAGAGGATGCGGACGCCCGGGTAGGTATGGACCGGAAGGTCGGCGAGAAACCGGCGCAAGGCCCGGTCCCGGCTGGCGACGATGACCAGGTCGTGGCTGAACAGTTCGTCAATGTTGAGTTTGTCGCCCATCCGGATCGACGCGGCGTGACCCGGCGATTCCACCCCGGCGTCCCCATTGCGAATCGTCAGCCAGGTAGTGATGCCGGCGCCGCCGAACAGGGTGTCGAGGGTTTCCCAGGCCTCCCCATCGCTGGCCACCGACCGGAACCCGACATCGACCGCCCACCCCGCCGCCAGTTCGGTGGCGATCGCGCCGGCGTCTGTTAACTCTCCGTGCTGGAGCTGGGTATCCCCGATGATGGCGATTCGCGGGTGACGCATTAACGCTCCCGGCCAGCGAGGGATCGCGTCTGGAACGCCCTCAGCGAACGGGTTCGAGGCGGAAGCATGCGGTGGTTGGCCCTTCTGGTTGACACGATGAGGAACGACTCTCCAGATGTTCGCAGGGGATCGCGATACAATCAAGGTTGACTGGGTCTGGATTCGCCGGTGTGCCGCCCTGGCCCGATCGTTGCGGATTCGGATGATCCCGTCAGGCACCATTATGGATCACGTCAGCCGGCAGGGAGCGCGATGTCATCTCAGCAAGCCTCTGGCAATGTCGCCGGCTCCGGCCCGTCGCTCGGCATCTGGATTCGGGCGACGCGCCTGGAGCAGGGCCTCAGTCAACGCGAACTGGCGTCCCGATCGGGTTTGAGCCGGTCTTACGTCTGTGACATCGAGCGGGGCCGGGGCGCGCACCCCAGCGTCGACACGCTTGACAAGCTGGCGGCCGCGCTGGGCTTCGCCAGGATCGACCTGCTCAAGGCCTCTGGCGTCATCGAGCAGGGACCACCCCAGCGGGAATCCGACGAGGAGCGCCGGATGCTCTCGGTGTTCCGTGACCTGAGCGACGGGGGACGGCTCTCAATCATGCGGTTTGCGCGTTTCATCCATGCCGACGAGCATCACTGGGTGCAATCCGGGCTCCTCGATGGAGCGGATGGGACTGATGACGGCCGCGGCCCTCGCCAGCCCAGTCCTGACCGTCGCACCCGCCCACTCTTCGAGACAGAGGCTGGCAAACCATCAGATGCGGCGGAGCCATAGATTGTCATTCCGAGCTTGCGAGGAATCTTTGGGCTGCGCGTCACTCAAGCGACAAGATTCCTCGCAAGCTCGGAATGACAAAGAAATAGGCCATACCACGCCACAAAAAACGGCCGCCGGAGATCCGGCGGCCGTTCTTCGTTGCGGGGTGATGCCTGGATTACTCGACTGAAGCTTCGGTCGCCTCGACGTCGTCCTCGGCGGACTCCAGGTCCTCATCGGAAACGTTGCCCTGCTGTCGCGCTTCGAGCCGTCGCTGTCGCTTGGACTTCTGGCCCGCGTTGGCGGCGGCGGCTTCCATGCGGCGCGTGAAGCGCTCGACCTGGCCGGCCGTGTCAACGATGCGCTGCTCGCCCGTGTAGAAGGGGTGGCAGACACTGCAGAGGTCGGTGCGAAGCGTTGGGCGCGTGGAACGCGTTTGGAAGACGTGTCCGCAGGAGCACGTCACGGTGCTCTCGACGTAGTTTGGGTGAATGGATGGCTTCATCTGATGTACTCCGAAAATTGCGGGGTTAGTCCGCCGCGGTTGCGCTGGCAACGTCCGCGACTATGAGTTCGCGGGCGCCGCCGATGGGGTAAAGCTCTGTTGGGTAGACGCTGATGCGGCGCTTGTTGCGGTTCACCGGCTCGAAGCGCACGACACCGTCGATCTTGGCGTAGATCGTGTGGTCCTTGCCGATGCCGACATTGTTGCCGACCCAGAACTGGGTGCCGCGCTGGCGGACGACGATCGTGCCGGAGCGGACGAACTGCCCGTCGGCGCGCTTGACGCCCAGGCGGTTCGATTGGCTGTCGCGGCCGTTGCGTGTGCTGCCGCCGCCCTTCTTGTGAGCCATGTGCTGGATCTCCTCTCGTGATCCCGGCCGGGCCGGAATCGCGCTGCCTGGATCGACTAGGCGGAAATGCCGGTGATCGTCAACCGCGTCAGCGATTGGCGGTGGCCGGTCCGGCGCCGATAGCGCTTCTTGGCCTTGAACTTGAAGACGATGATCTTCTCGCCGCGATTGTGTTCGTCGACGTGAGCGGTCACCGAGGCGCCATCGACAACCGGCGTACCGATTTTCGTTTCACCAGCGCCGCCAACGAGCAGCACCTGGTCGATCGTGACATCGGAACCGGCGTCAGCCGGCAGCCGTTCCACCGAGATGCGGTCGCCCACCTTCACGCGGTACTGCTTGCCGCCGGTGGCAATCACCGCGTAGGTGGCGTCGGCCACGGTGTTCGTTGCTGTGGTTTGATCCGTCATTGCGATTATTCCTACCCAATCGGCCTAACTTGGCACACGGCTTGCTGATCGCGAGAGCAGGTGACCGTAAGCACCACGCCCGGCTACGTTCATTCCAGCGGAGCCAACTTCCAACATCATCGCCTCGTGCGCTGGACGCACACAAAACGGGGTGCACCAGGCACCCAGACGCACCATTATAGCATAGCCGACCGGCCCTTTCACCACGTTCGCGAGGCATTTTTTGCCCTGCGCCAATCCCCTTCTTCCACAACGGCAAACGTGGCAACCCTGTCCGGATCGGCGGGGTTTGCCGTGCCCAACCTGTCACAATACCGGGAGCGTCTATCGGGCACGCGGTGAACGGCAAGAGGCCAGTGGCGATCCAGATTCCAGAGCAAACCCAAACGCGGAAGAGTTCGCTCGCCCGGCTCACGATCGGGACGCGGGGTAGCGCCTTGGCGCTGTGGCAGGCGAACGCGGTGCGGCATGCGCTCGCGGCCCGGTTCCCGGAACTGACGGTCGATCTCCAGGTGATCCGGCCCGAGGGCGACATCGACAAGACCTCGTCGCTCCTGAAGATCGGGGGACGAGGCGTCTTTGCGTCGGCCCTGCAACAGGCGCTCATCGACGGCGAGATCGACCTGGCGGTCCATTCGACCAAGGACGTGCCGACGATCGAACCCGCCGGGCTGACGATCGCGGCCGTCCCGGAGCGGGAGGATGCCCGCGACGCGGTAGTCTCGCGGCATGGTGTCGGGCTCGCCGCGCTGCCGGGTTCACCGGTGATCGGCACCTCGTCGCGGCGACGGGAGGTCCAGGTCCAGGCGATTCGGCCCGACGCAACCGTCATCGATCTGCGGGGGAATATCGACACCCGGCTCCGGAAGGCCGAATCGATCGAGTACGACGCCGTGATCCTCGCCGCCGCCGGCCTGGCCCGGATGGGTTGGCGAGACCGCATCGTGGAGTACCTGTCGTTCGACCGCTTCGTGCCCTCTCCGGGGCAGGGCGCCCTCGCCATCGAGACCCGCGCCGATCCCGACCCGGCCTGGGCCATCGCCAGGGCGCTTGAAAGCCCCGACGTGTCGCTGGCGGTCCTCCTGGAGCGCGAGTTCCTGCGGGCGATGGGCGGCGGCTGCACGACCCCGATCGGGGCCCACGTCGTGATCGCGGGCAAGGCCGTGACGCTCTGGGCGATGATGGCGGCCGACGACGGATCGTCAATGCGCCAACAGACGTTCACGCTCGATCGGAGAACCGCGATGCGCGATGTGCCGCGTCTGGCCTCGCGGATGATGAAGGACTTGGGAACGAAGCGGGACGTAGCCGGGCGTGTCGTCTCAGTTCCATCTGGCGTCGCCCCGCTCCAGGACAAGCATGTCCTGGCTACCGGAACGCGCCGCCTGGTGCGTGCCCTCGACGGGGCGTTTCGAGCCCAAGGCGCGCACGTCATCCCGGCGCCAACGCTGGAGATCGCGCCGAGTTCGACCCCCGAGGCACTTTCCGCGGCCCTTGACGAGGCGGCCGAGGGACGGTTCGACTGGCTGGTGCTCACCAGCCGGCAATCGGTCCCACCGCTGACGGCGTTTGACCCGGCCCGGATCAAGATCGCGGTGGTGGGGCATTCGACCGCAAAGGCGGTTCGCGGGGCCGGATTCCAGGTAGATATGATTCCGAATGTCCAGACCGGTGAGGGGCTGGTCGCGGCGCTCCGGGACAAGGGTACCGCCGGGACGCGCGTTCTGTGCCTCCTCGGCGGCACCGCCAGCGATACGGTACCGGCCGGTCTGGAGGCCGCCGGGTTCGCGGTCAGCCGGGTCGAGAGCTACCGGGCCAATCCCACTGAACATATTCCGGACGATGTCCGGGCGGCGGTACGATCGGGCAGGATCGACATCGTGGTCTTCGCCTCGCCGCTTTCGGTCAAAGTCCTGTCCGCCCAGCTTGGCGCCGACCTGGCCGCCCTCTCCGGCGCCTGCCTGGTGGCGATCGGTCCAACGACGCACCAGGCGATGACGAAGGCGAATCTTCCGGTTCACGTCGTCGCCGATGAGCCGACGCCGGACGGGATCGTCGCGGCCTGCCGCACGTATTTCGCCGAACGATCAGGAATCGAGGGCCACGGATCATGATCTCCGACCGCGCCGACGCCGTTTCGGCCACCTTGCCAACGTTCCAGCGCACGCGGCGGCTGCGGAACTCGCCCGCCATTCGCGCCTTCGTGCGCGAGACATCGCTCCAGCCATCCGATTTCATTTACCCACTCTTCGTTGTGGAGGGCGAGGAGGTCCGGCGCGAGATCTCGTCGATGCCCGGTCAGTACCAGCTCTCCGTCGATCGGCTCGAAGACGAGGTTGCCGGACTCGACGCGCTGGGAATTCCGGGTGTGCTGCTCTTCGGCATCCCAAATCTCAAGGATGGCGAGGCGAGCGGGGCGTTCGATCCGGATGGCATCGTGCAGCGGGCCGTGCGCGAGATCAAGCGCGTAAATCCCGATCTGCTCGTCATTACCGACGTCTGCGCCTGCGAGTACACCGATCACGGACACTGCGGAATCCTCGTCGGCGACTTGGTGGATAACGACCTGACGTTGCCGCTGCTGGCCCGGACGGCGGTGAGCCACGCCGCGGCGGGGGCCGACATCGTCGCGCCGTCCGACATGATGGATGGCCGGGTGGCGGCGATCCGCTTGGCGCTGGACGCGAGTGGGCACGCGATGGTGCCGATCATGTCCTACGCGGCCAAGTACGCGTCGGCCTACTACGGGCCATTCCGCGAGGCGGCCGAGAGCACGCCCCGGTTCGGCGATCGCCGCTCGCACCAGATGGATCCCGCCAACGCCCGAGAGGCGATGCGGGAGATCGCGATCGACCTCGACGAGGGGGCGGACCTGATCATCGTCAAGCCGGCGCTCTCCTATCTGGACATCATCAGGGACGCGCGCGAGGCGTTCGACGTGCCGTTGACGGCCTACAACGTCTCCGGCGAGTACGCGATGATCAAGGCAGCGGCCCGGCTCGGCTGGATTGACGAGTGGCGCCTCACGCTGGAAACGCTGCTTTCGATCAAGCGGGCCGGGGCGAACCGGATCATTACCTACCACGCCAGGGAAGCGGCGGTGTGGCTGGGATCGGCATGAAGCGTGACTTGGATCATCAGGCTCCCGGTAGTGGCAGTCC
>JACCYX010000099.1 GCA_013696265.1 Chloroflexia bacterium | reverse complement strand
TGGTCCAGCACTCCACCACCTTGCCGTCGACGACGCGGTCGATGTCGATCCCGGTGAACGTTCCGTGCTTGCCGGTCGGTGGGATGCCCTGGAACTCGCCCAGGTGCGTTCCCTCGGCGGTCCAGCGCGTCACCACCCGGTCCCCATCGGCTACCTGGTCCTCGATCGTGACGTGGAAATCGGGGAACGCCTCGCGCAACATGGCGATGTACCGCCGGGCGCCCGTGGGGCCGTGGATATCCTCGGACGGCGCATGGATGACGAAGTTGCCGTCGACATACTCGTCAACGGCAACGAGATTCCCCTGGTTGTAGATGTCTTCGAAGGCCCGGCGGATCAGCATCTTGTTGTCCTCTGACATTGGAATCCTCCCTGTCGTTTGAATCTGGCGGACACGAGTCGTCCATAAGCAGCGTATGGTGTCGGATGGGCGCACTCATGCCCCGGATGGGGTATTGGGGTGGGGTATTTCGAAGGCGAGGGACAACGTAGTCAGTGAGGTCGGCCCCGGGGCTGTCCCGTCAGCATTCTCTCCGGCATGCAGGTGCGGGTGGCAAACAGACATGGATCCGGGAAGGGGCCTTGTTCGGAGGATCAGTCGATGATGGACAGCGACCGCGCCTTGGTGACGGCTTCGATCCGGCCGCGAACGCCCAGCTTGGCGTAGATATTCGCGGTGTGTTTCTTGATCGTCTCGGGCGACAGGAAGAGCGATGCGGCGATTTCGCGATTCGTCAATCCGGCCGCGATCAGCCGCAGCACGTCCCGCTCGCGTGGACTGAGCGGCTCCACAAGGGACGAACTCGAACCCAAAGCAACGGCGGGATCACTGCCACGGGCGGCGAGGAGGCGAGCGATGTAATCCGGCATCACGCCCCGGCGGTCAGCTTCCTGGAGCAGCCAGACCATCGGAAGCCCAAGATCGACGAACAGCCGCACGTACCCTTCGGGTTCGGCCAGGCGCAGGGCCCGTTCGAGATCGGTCAGGGCGGCGGTTCGATCGTGCCGCTTCTCGTGGACCAAGGCCCGGAGTGCCAGCGCCTCGATCACCACCCCCAACTGGCCGAGTTCGTCCGCCCCCACGATCAAGCGCCCGAGGAGGTCCTCGGCGCGGGCCAGGGCCTCCGGATCACCGGTGTACATGAGCACCCGGGTGACCGCCAACTGGGTGGACTCGGACGTCGCCTGACGTCCCAGGGTAATGTCATCGGGCACGAGATCAGACCAGTCGGTGGCGCTCTTGACCTTGTCCTGCGCGAGCCAGAGGTCGACCCGGCAGCGTTCGAATCGGCCAGTCCATTCGGGGAATGGGGCCGTTTCGAGAAGCAGGCGCGCCTGTTCCAGATGTGCCGCGGCCGACTCGATGTCGCCGTCAGTCAGTTCCAGGCGCGCAACGATCACGTTCCCGGCAATCATTGCCCGGGCATCGCCGCCCAGTCCGGCCCGGTCGAGTCCGCGCGAAACGTGCTCCCGGGCCTGTTCGAGGTCATTGCGCTCGTAGAAGAGTTCGCCCATCCGGAGATAGACCCAGCCAGCGACAGGGAGTGGAAACCGTCCCCAGAGGCGCCGGTCCTCGATCTTCGCCAGCGCCCGGGTCCAGTACCCGGCGGCGTTCCTGAGGTGTCCCTGCCTGAGTTCAAGATCGGCGAGCGCACCGAAGACATGCCCCGCTCGGATCGGAAAGGCGACGTCGTGGACATAATCCAAAACGCGAAGATAGCTATCCCTCGCCTCCGTCCACCGTCCGTTTCCACGATAGGTGTCGCCGAGTGCATGGTGAACATCGGCGCGGTACCCGACATCCTCGGCTGGAAGATCGCGAAGGGCCTCGTTCGCGTAGGTGACGGCGCGTGACAGGTCGTTGGCGAAGCAGGCGACGAAGCAGCGGGTCGCGGTGACCCTCGCCAGCGAGCCGTTGGTGTCGGCGGCCGTGGCGAGCGCGCGTTGCTCGATCTGGTCCAGCCGCCTGATGCTGGCTTCCGTTTGCCCGGTCAGTACGAGATAGGCAGCCTCGGCGAGCCCCAGCTTCGGAAACGTCGCGATCCAGTCGCTGGGAAGCGCATCGAGCCACTGCCGCACCACGCGCATCTCACCGCTGAACATCTTGACCGTGGAATATCGATCGAGCACGTCGATCACTAGGTCGGCGTGCCATCCGTCCATGGCGTGCTGGAACGCCTGTTCCGGCAATTCATGCTCCAGATACCACGCCGCGGCCCGCCGGTAGAGACCGGCAATCTCACCCGGAAGGTGGCGCTCGAGCTCTCCGTGCAAGAAATCGGCGAAGACCCGGTGATACCTGAACCAGCTTCGGCTGTCGTCCAGTGGCGCCAGGAAGAGATTCGACCGTTCCAGCTCCTCCAGCATTGCCTGGCTCTGCGGGTTCCCGGTCACGGCGGCACACAACGAACCGCTCACACGGTCGAGGATGCTGGTCTGGAGCATGAAAGTTCGCATCGGTTCAGGCACGTGGGCGAGCACTTCTTCGCCCAAGTAGTCAGCGACATGACGGTGCCGGCCGCTGATCACGAGGCGTTCGCCAGGATCGGGACGATGGCGGAGCGTGAGCGCCACGAGTTGCAGCCCGGTAATCCAGCCTTCCAACTGGGTCTGGAGCGACGTGACGCCGTCACTGCTCAGGTCCAGACCCATCCCCTCCTTGAGGAAGATCGTGGTTTCGCTCACGTCAAACTGGAGGTCCTCGGCCCGCAACTCCAGGAGCTCGCGCCGGGCGCGATGGCGGGCAAGGGACAGGGGCGGATCGCGGCGCCCGGCGAGAATGAAGTGAAGCGTCGACGGGAGATGATCGAGCAGGAAGTTGAGCGCGGCGTGGATCGCGGGATCTTCAATCAAGTGAACGTCGTCAAGCACGAATGCCGTGTGCTCCGGGCAGTCCGTGGCGGTTTGGACGATGGCCGCCAGCACATCGTCAATTGGCGGGGACGTTCCACCGAGAAGCAGCCCAAGTGGCGTTCTCCGAATATGTGGCCGTACGGTTTCCCAGGCATTCAGGAAGTATCGAAAGAAGCGATCGACATCGTTGTCGCCTGGGCTGACCGTGAGCCACGCCACGCGAAGCGCGCTGTCACGTGCCCATTGGGCGAGCAGCGTCGTCTTGCCGTATCCGGGTGGCGTCGAGACGATGGTCAGGCGAACTTCCGGAACGCCTCGATCGAGGGCGTGACACAGCCGACCTCGCGGAATCGCGTGACGAATCGGAGGAGGTACAAGCAGTTTGGTCGCCAAAAGATCGGTATCCATGGGATCACCGTCAGCCTGTATCGCGACGCATCCTGCCTACTCTACATCTTTGGCGGCAAGAATCGCGGACACGCATGGCAAGGCGGCCTGGGATACGTTACGCCGGGCCAACTTCTCAGGCCCTTGGTTGGGAGCGGTAGTTGGACTGCCTCAGCCAAGGCGTTGGGTAAACACCACCGGAAATGGGAATCAAACAATCGAAACTGGAAAGATGCTGATAGATCGATCGCGATCGAACCCAACCTACGCTGATGAGATCAACCATATGGACAAGCTCAAATCGACATCACCTTGATGCCGGTGACGCGATGCAGAGGCTTGCTTGATCGCTCGGTCGTTACGAATTCCTCTGCTCCGAGCGTCAAGGCCGCCGCGACATGCAGCGCGTCGAGTGCATTTAACCCATGTTGCGCCGCAGTCTGCTCCGCCAGCTCCATCACCCGTTCAACAGGCCCAGCCCAGTCTGCGGCGCGGGCGAAGAATCCTTCGTAGAACGCAACTTCAGATCGATTACGATGGTAAATGGCCTTTGGTAGGAGTTCGAGGCGCAAGAACACGCTCGCCACGAATGTACGGTTGGAGTCTTCCAGCACCGATAGGGCCTGACGCGCAAACAGGGGGTCACCACGAACGACCGCGATCAGGACTCCCGAGTCGACATACGTTTTCGTCACTGGTCTGGAAGCAGATGCGTTCCGCCGCGACGCTCGGCAACTTCCCGTTCTATCTCATCCCGGGTCAGGGGATGCCCTCCCGCTGCGAAGTAATCTCGCCTTGCTGCGACCGCCAACAGACCAAGTTCTGTGAGCTGGCCGTACTCAAGTTCGGCGCGCGATTCGTCATCGCGGTCATGGACTGTCACCTCTGAGGTTCGCGCCGTGGGTTTCGGCATGTCGTTGTCTCCCAATCCGCGTCGTCGATCGTCAACGGTAAGCGCGGTTCCCGTCTAAGCTGTCGATGATACGCCTCTTTCTAGCATGGCGCGTGATACATGAGGCGTGGATTGAATCCCGAACAGACTCGGTGAGTATCCAGCTCAGGCGGGCGGCGTCGCGGTTGTCCCCGGCGTGCCCGGGCCGACCTCCCAGGCTTCCGGCTGGGAGCGGTAGTCGGAGACGAAGTCGCCGTCCGAGACCACGTTGCCGTCGCGGTCAGTGACCTTTCGGCGGAGGTAGACGGTGTAGCCGGGCTGCGCGTTTTGCACTTTGCGCCGCTCGCCCCTGGCCAGTTCGGGATTCTCCCGCTGCACCGGTTCGCCCGGGTCCTTGGGTTCGCTGATGCGCGGCTCGAAGATCTCCGTGGTCCAGCCGTTGTCGCGGCCGTAGAGGTGGGCGTAGGCCGTGTCGCCGTCGACCACCATCATCAGCAGCAGCCAGGAATTGAGCGGGTTGACGAAGATCAGATCCTTCTCGAACTCGTCCGGCGTGTTCGGCTGGTAGATCGCGGCGTCCATGCCCGGCGGCGAACCGTCGGTTT
>JACCYX010000095.1 GCA_013696265.1 Chloroflexia bacterium | reverse complement strand
ACTTCGACGGCGAGGTCCCGGAGTTCCGGCACGGCCCGCCCGTGCTGGGCGAGCACACGGCGGAGATCCTGGCCGAACTCGGGTACGGCGGGGAGGAGATCGCGGCGCTGGCGGACGCGGGGGCGGTTGAGGGGCCAACCGCCGTGTCGCCGTAGGGGCGACGCCGTGTGGTCGCCCGTTGTGCTGGGGTGATAGGCATCGAGTCGACCGCCCAGGACGGGAGGCACGCGGGCCCTCCCCTACGAATTTCCGGAATTTAGGAAGGGCGAGATAATGGCGGTTGGGAAGCCAGTGTTTCGGAATCCGGTCGATCTTGGGTTCGATGGCGAGGCGGTCGAGGATGCGTGGCTCTCGCTCGTGCGGGGCGCCGACCGTCATGAGTACGGCGGCGCGGTGGCGCTGGTTGCCCGGGGCGGGGAGATCGGGCTCTACCGCGCGACCGGCTGGGCCGTGCGCGAGCCGGAGGATCAGCGCTCGCCGATGGGCGTCGATACGGTCTTCGACCTGGCGTCACTGACGAAAGTGACGGCCACCACTCCGTCGATCATGAAGCTGGTAGCCGAAGGTAGGATCGGGCTCGACCAGCCGGTCGGCGAAATCCTGACCGAGTTCGGGACCGATGGCCCCAAGGCGGGAGTGACGGTCAAGCGCTTGTTGACCCATTCGGCCGGTTTCCGAGACTGGCTCCCGGTTTTCCTCCAGGCGACCGGGGAACGGGCCTACATCGAATCGTTCGCCCAATCCCAGCCGGAATCGGCGCCGGACACCCGCGTGGTCTACAGCGATCCGAGTTTCATCACGCTCGGTGCGGTCGTCCAGCGCGTCAGCGGCGAGACGCTGGATGACTACGCGAAGCGCGGGGTCTTCGATCCGCTGGGGATGGTGGATACGATGTACACGCCGCCGCGCTCCTTGCGGGGGCGGATCGCCGCGACGGAAACCGGGAATGCGTTCGAGGCGGAGAAGATTCCGGACCGGGTCCCAGCCAGCGGACCGTGGCGGGACGGTCTCATTCGCGGCGATGTGCACGACGGGAACGCCTGGTACGGGTTTGGGGGGATCGCCGGTCACGCCGGGTTGTTCGGCACGGCGATCGACCTGTTCCGGTATGGCCAGATGTGGCTGAACGGGGGCGTGCTGGACGATGTGCGAGTTCTGCCCGAGGCGTTGGTGGTCGAGGCGATCGTTAACCACACGCGGTACGACGACGTGACCGATGTGCGCGGCTACGGCTGGCGGTTGTTGCCGCCACCCGGTTCGCCCGAGCCGACCCCGGATTCCGGCCGGGGCATGAGCCAGCGGGCGTTCGGTCACACCGGGTTCACCGGCACGTCGCTGTGGATGGACCCGGAATACGACCTGGTGGTGGTGTTGCTGACGAACCGGGTGCACCCGACGGTGACGACCCACTACCTGGAGACGCGGGCACGGTTTAACCAGGCGATCGTGGCGGCGATCCGGGAGTAGGGGCGCAGTTAGAAGTGGATTAGGGCACAACACCTCCCCTTGACCATTTGACCGTCATGTTGAGTACAGTGTTCAAGGCTGATTTACGGTTGCGGCGCGTCCCCACACCGTCATGTCGAGCGCCAGCGAGACATCCCTGCGCGAAGCGCTTCGGCCGAAGGCCGACGTAAGAGCTCGCGACACCAGGCGCCGGCTTCACCGTCGAGCGCTTCGCGCAGGGATACCGCTCCGCTGCGCGTCGCTGCCTCGCAAGCTCGGAATGACAATTGGTTGAACCTGGATATCATCCAGAACCGGAGTTCCCTACATGCCATCTGCTCAACCCAAGCCAGCCACCTGCGTCGGGCTGATTTCCGGGACGTCGGTGGATGGCGTCGATGTCGCGATCGTCGAGATTGCCGGGCACGCCGCCGGTGCAAAGGTCAGGTTGCTGGCGTTCGAGACGATTCCTTACCCCGACCCGGTGCGAACCGAACTGCTCGCGCTCTACGACGACCAGACGCAGGCCGTGGCCCGGCTCTGCTCGCTCAACGTGGTTGTCGGGGCGTGTTTCGCTGACGCCACCATTGCCGTGGCCGAACGGGCCGGGATCGATCTCGCCCGGGTCGAGATAATCGGCTCCCACGGCCAAACCGTCTGGCACCAGCCGGCCCACGACCCGGCGTGGCCGCTCTCGACGCCCTCGACCCTGCAAA
>JACCYX010000522.1 GCA_013696265.1 Chloroflexia bacterium | reverse complement strand
CGGTAGCGCTGCTACCGCCGCCGGCCCGGTTGTCGCGGGGCCGCGCTCAGCCAGGACCGGACGGCTGGCTCGTGCTCCTCATGCAGGTGGGCGAAGAAGGATCCCGAAACGATGGCGTCTCCCAGGGACTGGCCCTCCGTCCATGGGAAAGCCTCGGGATCGGCCAGCATTTCGTCCGGCATTTCCTCGACGACCGATTTCAGGCGCGTCCAGGTCGCCTCGTGGTCTTCCAGAACCTCGGTGATCGTCCGGTTCTGGTCGGTTTGTTGAAGCCAGTCGTTGATCTCGTCGTCGGTGGTCAGCACCGGCGGCCAGGGAAAGGGAGCATCGCCCTCGCCCCGCAGCGCCGCTTCGAACCGGGAGATGCCATAGCTTCGCCAACCGGTAAGGTGCGAGACGAGGTCCTTGAACGTCCAGGCGCCCATCGGCCCCGGCTCGTTCATGCGCGATTCACCCACCTCCGCCACCAGCGCCCGCCACCGGGTATGTTCGTCATCGATCTGGCGCAGGGCCGCGGTCTTCATGGAGTCGGTCGTCATGGCGAATCATCCGATCTGTGTGGCGTGCGGCAGCAGTTCCCGCTTTGCGAAATCGAGGAAGCCTTCCTGGTCCGGGCCGATCTGATGCAGGTAGACGTGGGTGAAACCGGCGTCGGCGTACTCCCTGATCTTCTCCAGGAACGGCGCGGGATCCGGGCCGCAGACGATCTCCTGCTCGATCTTCTCGGCCGTCACGAGTTCGGTCGCCGCCTCGAAGTAGAGCGGCAGGGCCAGTTCCTGGGTGAGCTGACCGGAGAGCCCGGCATTCGGCCAGATTTCCAGGGCCGTCTGCACCGCCTTCTTCTTATCCTTGCCCCAGCAGACGGTCAACTGGCCATAGACCCGGCCCAGGTCGCCGCCCGCCTCGCCGTACGCTTTGACGACATCGGACACCGGCGCGGTGCTGATCAGGCCGTCGCTGTGCTTGCCCGCGAGTGCCGCCGATTCCGGCCCCGCCGCCGCGACGAAAATTGGCGGCGGCGTTTCCGGCAAGGTGTAAATCCGCGCGTTCTCGACGGTGTAGTGCGCACCGTAGTGGGTGGTGTACTCGCCCCGCCACAAGTCGCGCATGATCCCGATCGCCTCGACCAACATCTCCTGCCGCTTCGAAATCGGCGGCCACTGGGCGCCGGTGACGTGCTCGTTGAGGTACTCGCCTGTGCCCAGGCCGAGAATGAAGCGGCCCGGCAGCATGTCGGCGACGGTGGCCGCCGCCTGGGCGATGATCGCCGGATGAATCCGGATCAGGGGGCAGGTAACGCCGGTCAGGATTTCGAGGCGCTCCGTCGATTGGGCGATCCCGCCGAGCGTGCTCCACACGAACGGGCTGTGCTTCTGGGCGTCGACCCAGGGGTGGAAGTGATCGGAGATGCCGGCGAAGGTGAACCCGGTCTCCTCGGCGCGGCGGGCGTGGGCGACGATGTCGTTGGGCCGGAATTCTTCGCTCGAGAGCGTGTAGCCAAGCTGAACCATGAACTGAGCCTCCTCGTCAGGATCGAACGACGCTGAACGACAGAACCACGCGATGAGCCCAATGGTAACGATCAGGGCACGTGCGACACATGCGCAAAGGGCCATCCACATCAACATAATATGCGCCACGAAGCTCGGATGCCGTCGGTGCCTGAAGGCGACCCGGCGGAGCAGGAACAGGTTTTCCCGCTATCCCCCATGTGTCCGCGTCGAGGCCCGGTCATACTTGGCGCACGTCTACCGGCACGCTCGTCTGATGGATAGTCTCCCATGCACCCCACCGCCATCCGCATCGTCTCGATCGTGTTCGGGCTCCTCTCCGTGGTCGTGATTGGGCTCAACCTGCTCACCGATCGGGACGAGTTCTGGGCGATCTGGCCGATCTGGGCCTTCGCCATGATCGCCGGGGCCGTGATCGTGTCCCTGAAAATGCGGCACGTTCCGCTCGGGATCTGGCTGGGGGGCGGGTTTTTCCTGGTGCTCGGCCTCGTCGTGATCGACCTCACCGATGGTAACGGCTGGTGGGCGTTCTGGCCGGCCGGGGCCTGGATCATCCTCAGCGCCCTCTTCACCGCTCTCACCGTGGATCTCCTCGCCGGTATCCCCACCACCAACCCGCAACGGCACCCGGACGAGCGGTAGTCCCCAGCCGCCATTGCACGGAGCCAATTCTGGATCATCGCCTCGGACCCCATACTCTTCAACCTCCGCAATGGTAGAATGGTGGAACGACAAGGTGGAAAGGTGGAAACTATGCCGACCCTGAGCATCCAGAACGAAGAAGCCTGTCAATGAATCCGCGAACTGGCTTCCCTTCGCGGCGAAAGCATGATGACCGTCGTGATCGAAGCCGTGCGCAAACAATTGGAATCCGAACGCACGCCGGTGATCAACGAGGCGCGGATGCAGTATTGGCTCGATTTCGGCCAACGGGTACGTGAAACGGCGGACCC
>JACCYX010000507.1 GCA_013696265.1 Chloroflexia bacterium | reverse complement strand
GTGCCGGGCGTGGTGAACGTTCTCGGAGCCGACAATCACGGCGTCGACATCGTCGCGGGCGAGCAGGGCGTCGAGGTCCGGTTCGAACCCAGTCCCAAACTTTTCAGCGGCGGCGGCGCCAACCGCCGGGTCCGCGTCCCAGACGGCGGCGATCGTGACGCCGGGGAGCGTCAGGGCGCCGGCCGCGAATCCGTAATTGTGGTGATGCGCGAAACTGACGATCCCGAGGCGAACCGGGGCTGGGGCGGTTGTGGTGGTCATGGAACGGTCCTCATGGGTCGGATGAACTCTTTCGCGAGGTAGGGTTACCGAGCTTGTCTCGGCCCTACCATGTGGCCCGGCAATAGCCGGCCGGTACGGCTGCTGAGCTTGCCCCGCCCGTGCTACGCGAACAGGTTTTTCCTGCTAGCCAGGGCCGACACAAGGTCGGCAGCCCTACGACGGCATTGTCACGTCGCGGCAACCGTCTCGTCATCGTTGAAGGAAACAGGTGTCCCGGTCCGCATCGAATCGAGCACGGCGTTCCCGAGCGTGATCGCCCGGACTCCGTCGTCACCGTCGATCAGGACCGGCTCGCCCGTCTTCAGGCAGTGCACGAAGTGCCGCACCTCGCGGAGATGCGGCGAGGCCACGCCCGGCCGGGTGTAGAGGCGAGCGGGCCGGTCGAGGGTATCGGTCAGCGCCACGTTGCGCTCGATCGTGAGCGTGGACGCCCGGTCGCTGCTGTAGGAAATGAGCCCGTGTTGGGCGGCAACTTCGATCGCGGTCCGGTGGGTCGAGTGCGCCCAACTGCTTTCGACGTGGGCGATCACGCCGCTCCGGTAGCGGATCGAGGCCACGGCGTAGTCACGGCGTGGCTGGGCTTCGGTATAGGTCAGGCCGTGGGCGAAGAGCCGCTCGACATCGCCGAAGAGCCAGCCCAGGGTGTCGAGGTCGTGGACCATCAGGTCGAGCACGACGCCGCCGTTCTTCTCGACATCGGCGAACCAGGGGCTGCGTTCCTGGACCGGCGGGTTCGTCCGGGAGGCGCGAACGGTGGCCACCTGGCCCAACTCGCCGCTGTCCAGGATCTCCTTGATTCGCGCGTACTCCGGAAAGAAGCGGACCACGTGCCCGATCATCAGGGTCACGCCGGCCCTTTCGCAGGCGGCGACCATCGCCCGGCCATCGTCGGCGGTGCGGGCGATCGGCTTTTCGCAGAAGACGTGCTTGCCGGCCTTCGCGGCGGCTTCGGCCGCCATCCGGTGCAGGCTGGTCGGCAGGGCGATCAGCACGGCGTCGACCTGGGGATCGGCGAGCGCCTCGTCCATCGAAGCCGTGGCCCGGGCGCCGGTGGCCCGGGCGAGTCCCTCGGCGCGCGGGAGGTCAAGATCGACCACCCAGCGCAATTCGACATCGGGGTCGTCCTTGATGCCCAGGGCGTGAACGCCGCCCATGCCGCCGGTGCCGATGATGGCCAGGCGGACCGGGCGGTCACGAAGAGCGTCCGGGGATACCGGGCGCGGCGTGGTTTCGGTGGTCATGCGGAAGTGTCCCGTGGTCCTTTCAGGTGGTGGCAAGACAGGGTAGCGAGCGATCCGGACGTCTACCAGGCGGCATCCCGGATCGTCGCAGGCACACTACATGCCACCCGGACCGGGCGCAAGCATTTGAGGAATGGGATGCGGAAAAGTGGTTACGTGCCGTCCGTGCCTGACGATGCTGGCTGCCAGAGTTGCAGGAAGCTCAGGTCCTGGAAGTGCCGGTCGAACGTGGCGAGTTCGTGGCCCGCTCGCTCGCACCGGGCCGCGATCACCGAGTCGGCGAACCCGAGCTTTGGGTGCTGGGACCACAAGTCGAGGGCGCGGAGGTAGATGTCCCTGTCACCTGAAGGGAAATCTAGACCGGGCAGCATAACGAGGGATGTGACCGCTTTGACGATCTTCGGAACATCATATCCGTACTGCCGAGGTGAATGGAGAACGTAGCACACCTCATGCAGCACAACTTCACTCGTGGTGGCTCGCACCGTTCGTTCTCGAATCCCACGCCAGAGACTTCGCGCTTGTACTGCGAAGCGTTGCAGTTCTGGTGATTCGGGGGGGACAAGGAATCTCAGGAACAGATTGGCGTCGAGAAAGATCATTCGGAGCCGTGCTCCGCCCGATCCTCGGCAATCATTCGCGCCATGCCATCATCGAATGCTTCCTCGATGAGATCATCGAAGTCCCCTTCTGTTCTCACACCCGGTCGAGCCGGGAAACTTCCGTAGAGCTCATCCAATGTCTGGGGGATTGGCCTTCCAATCAGGCGGCCTTGCCCATCTACAGACCAATACATGGCCGAACCGGTATCCATTCCCAACTTTCGTCGAAGCTCCACTGGAATCGTAATCTGACCACTTCCGGTTAGATGAGTGATTGCCATCGGGATCCTGCCTTCACCGCTGATTCTCATCGTTCATCTGGGCCATGATCCGTTCGATTTCAACTTCACGCGCCTCGGCAACGATGTTGCCAAGATCATCATCGGCCTCGACCCCTGGCAGCAAGTGGAATTTGCCGTCGAGATCAGCCGCGGTACGGGAGTTCGGTTTCACGACAATCCGTCCTCGATCATCTTCCGTCACGACAAGCCGGTCACCTGTAGCAATATTGTGTTTTCGTCGTAACTCTGCGGGAATGGTGATCTGGCCGCTCCCGGTCACTCGAACATAGGTAATCAACGTCATCCTCCTTCATGTCACAGCTATTCTATCATATGATGCGAAACATACATGAATGATTCCCTGAATTCATGCGAATGCCTTGTGACCAGGGAGCCACTTTAGAGCCTGCGCCAAGAGGCGCTTTGGGTCGTACGGGCGGACCGGCCCCGCTGGATACGGTCGCATCCCGGATCTCGCCAGCAGGAAGGCAGGGTTGTCCACCCCGCTGCTCGCGGCCGACCTGCCTCTTGGCGCAGGCTCTTATATGCTGACGGCTTGACTCCACGACGACCATCGAAAGTGATTCCATCCATGCCCTTTCCCCGCATTGTCGCGAAGACGAACCGCTACTGGACCAATCCGGTTGCCCGTCGGCTGGCGGGCCGGTTTCCGCCGTTCATCCTGATCCGGCATATCGGCCGCCGGAGCGGCAGGCGCTACGAGACGCCGGTCTGGGCCTTCCGCCAGCCCGATGGCTTCCTGATCGTGCTGACCTATGGGCCGGGCGCCGAGTGGGTCCGCAACCTGTTCACCGCCGGTTCGTGCGACGGGGTGTATGGTGGAGTGACGTATGCCCTGACCGAGGCGCGGATTGTCGAGAGCGATCCCCGCTCCCAGCCGCTGCCCTGGTTTGTCCAGTGGGCGGTCGGCCTGATCGGCGTGCGGCACTTCCTGTACGTGACGGCCCGCAACCCGAACGAGGAGTAACTCCCGATGGATCTCATGGAGGTCGTGCGCAAGCGGCGCATGGTGCGGAACTTCACCGATGAGCCCGTTCCCGGCGACGTGATCGAGCGTATCGTCGCCACCGCCCAGCGGGCGCCGAGCGCCGGGTTCAGCCAGGGCGTGGTCTTCGTGACCGTCACCGATCCCGAAACCCGGCGGGCGATCGGCCTGATCGGCGGCGAAGAACACTACGTCAAAGACGGATTCGATCCCTTCATCTCCGGCGCCCCGGTCCAGATCGTGATCTGCACCAGCGAGCGGCTCTATCACGACCGCTACAACGAGCCCGACAAGGTCGACGCCGACGGCGACGAAATTGCCTGGCCTGTCCCCTACTGGCACACCGACGCGGGCTGCTCGCTGATGCTGGTCCTGCTCGCGGCGGTCAATGAGGGGCTGGGCTCGGCCTTCATCGGGGTCCCAAACCCGAACGACCTGCGGGACCTGCTCGGGATACCCGACGAGTACCTTCCCATTGGCGTCGTCATGATTGGGCACGCCGCGCCAGACCGAAAATCGGGCTCATTGAAACGCGGGCACCGCGACCTCGACACGATCTGGCACAGGGAGCGATGGTAGTAGGACGTGCCACACCCACCAGGGGCCGAGACAAGCTCGGCAACCCTACGGGTGCATCACCGCCCCCTAGTGGCCGGAGAGAACCGGCTCCCTGGCCTCGTCACGCTCCTCGGCCCCTTCCGCCGCCGCGGCCGCCGGCGCCTGGTCCGCCGTGCGGAGCGGGATCTCCCTGATGAAGAAGGCGGCGATCAAGGCGAGCACCGCGATCGGGACGGTCGCGAGAAAGGTGTCGTCGATCGCCAGGGTGTAGGCGTTAAGCACCATTTCCCGGATGCCATCCGGCAGGATTTGGATCGCCTCGATGTCGTCGATGTTCACCGACCTGTCGACCGCATCGCCCAGGTGATGCGCCAACCGGTTGCCGAGCACCGCCCCCAGGAACGCCGTGCCGATCGCCCCGCCCAGTGACCGCATGAAGGTGATCGAGCTGGTGGCGGCGCCCATGTCCCGGAACTGCACGGCGTTCTGGACCGCGACCGTGATCGTTTGCATCGAGAACCCGAGACCGGCCCCGAAGAGGAAGGCCGATACGGCGATCCGCCAGTAGGGGGTATCGACCTGGAGTTGCGAGAGCAGGCCCAGACCGGCGATCAGGAAGAACCCCCCAATGATCGGAAAAATCCGGTAGCGTCCTGTTTTGGTGATGAGCAGGCCCGAGGTGATGGAAAGGGTGAGCACCCCGCCCACGGCTGGGAACATCGCCAGCCCGGATTCGGTCGGCGAAAATCCCTTCGCGGTCTGGAGGTAGACCGGCAGGTAGATCAGGCCGCCGAACATGCACCAACCCATCAGGAACGAGAAGACCGTGCCGGTGGAGAAGATCCGGTTGCGGAAGAGGCTCATCGGGATGATCGGTTCCGTGGCCCGGAACTCGATGAAGACGAAGGCGACGGCGAGTACGACGGCGGCGATCGCCAGCGCCAGCCCCCGCCAGGAGGTCCAGCCGTAGGCATCGCCCGCCCAGTTGAGGTAGAGCAGGAGCGAGGAGACGGCGCCGACGATCGCCGCCGCCCCGGCGTAGTCGATGACGTGTTCACGCCGCACAACCGGGAGCTTGAGCGCGATCGAGGTGATTATCAGGGCCGCGATCCCGACCGGGACGTTAACCCAGAAGATCCAGCGCCAGCCGGGTCCATCGGTGAACCAGCCGCCGAGCAACGGCCCGGCCAGGCTCGACACGCCGAAGACGGCCCCGAAATAGCCCTGGTACCGGCCGCGCTCGCGGGCCGGGATGATGTCGCCGATCACGGCGAAGGCGATCGCGAACAGGCCGCCCCCGCCAATCCCCTGCAATGCCCGGAACCCGATCAACTGGTACAGATCCTGGCTGACGCCGCAGAGCGCCGACCCAATGATGAAGATTACGATCGCGGTCTGGAAGATGACGCGCCGGCCGTAAAGGTCGGAGATCTTGCCCCAGAGCGGCGTCGTGGCGGTCGAGGTCAGCAAGTAGGCGGTGACGACCCAGGAGAGGTTGTCGAGACCGCCCAGGTCGCTGACGATCCGGGGCAGGGCGACGCCGACGATGCTCTGGTCGAGCGCGGTGAGGAACATCCCGGCCAGCAGCCCGGCCATGACTACCAGGATTTGCTGGTGCGAGAGATAGGAGTTGCCTTCGGAGCTGGGCATTTCCGGTACGTCAGAACGCTGATCGGTCATGAGAAATCAAACCCTGTGGTGAACAGTAGCCCCGAGCATCGACCGGCTCCGATGGAGATCGAGAGCACGTTTCCTGACGTTGGCTGGGGAACACTCGCCGTACCGATACGGAATCGCTATTCCGCCTGAGGTAGGTAGAATACCATTTCGAGGCGGTCAATCGAGCGTCTGGCCCTTCGGGCAGGTTCGGATAGATAATTCGATGACAAGGCAGATACGGAGCAACGATTCCGGTTATTGTACTGTCTACGATCAGCCTTGAGTGACACAGGTGGACGATGGTTATTCCCCAGCGGCAACGTGACGGCCCACCGGCAAAACGATCCGACGCCCGCGCCAACCGGCAGCGCATTCTCGATGCGGCGAAACGCGTGTTCGCCGAGCAGGGCGTAACCGCCGAAATGAAGGACATCGCGGACAGCGCCGGACTCGGGATTGGCACAATCTACCGGAACTTCCCAGGCAAGGATGACCTTCTCATCGAGCTGTGCCGCGGCCTGGCCGGCGAAATCGCCGCCGGATTGAGCGAGGGTGAGGACGAGGATGATCCGCTCAACGGGATTCGGGTGGGCATGCGCAACATGTATGCCATCGCCAACAATTACGGCTGGCTGATGCACGCCAAGATCAACCAGCAATTGCCGCCCGAGGTCCAGAAGACGCTGCGTCCGCCGCATCTCGATGCCCGCTACCAGGCGGTCCTGCGCATGATCGCGCGGGCCAAGGAGCACGGCCAGGTTCGCGGTGATGTCGACTCGACTGTCCTGATGACCCTCCTCTTCTCCACGATCTGGCCATTGCTCCACAACCCCGCGCGTGAGGTTCAGAGCGGCCAGGAACTGGCGGCGGCCGTCATCGACATCGTGCTCAATGGGGCAGCGGTCCGGCATTCCTGACCGGGACAATCGACGTTCTCGCCTGGCCAAACACTCCCAGCCAACTCCCGGCACGTTCCAAACGAGCCTTGAGCAGGGGACCCGATCGTTCCTCCTGTTGGATACTTCTGCCGCGGCAAGGAGCCGAGCATGTCTCCCGATTCCTCCCATTCCCACCTTGCCGCCGGGCGTGAGTCACGAATTCCGGCGCACGCTCCCCACCGGCGACGCCCGCATGACTCGGCTCTACCACGGCTGGCTACGATTGCCACGGCGTTGACGCTCGCTTCGATCGTCATTGTGCTTGCGGCCATGGGATACGGAACCACGTTCCCGCCAGGTGCGAGTGTGGCCGCATACTTCGTTTCGTAACGGATCAACTGAACGTTGTATGTCTGACGTCAACCCTGTCTGGAGGTTTACCATGGTGTTTCAAGCGGAACTCAATCGGCGGCGGATGGTCGCCGGCCTAGCCGGGGCGACCATCGCTCCGCTCACAGTGGGAGGGGCCGTTTTCGCGCAGGACGATACATCTTCGCCAGAGAGCGATTCCGCCCCTCTTTCGTCGTGCCTGCTGTCGCCCGGGATGACCGAGGGACCGTATTATCTGGACGACATGTTGGTCCGCCAGGACATTACCGACGGCAAGGCCGGGGTTCCGCTCAACCTGACGATGACGGTGGTCGATGCCGAAACCTGCACGCCGATCGCCAACGCGGCGGTCGAAATCTGGCACTGCGACGCCAACGGCTTCTACTCCGGCTTCGTCGACAACAGCCCTGGCGGCCAGGCCGGCGATGCCGCTTATGTCGAAGATGGATCAGACGCGGGCACGTTCCTGCGTGGCATTCAATTGAGCGACGACGCGGGCAACGTGACCTTCACGACGCTCTACCCCGGCTGGTATGGCGGCCGGGCCATTCACATCCATCTCTCGGTCCACCTCGGCGGCGAGACGGAAGATGGAACCTACGAAGGCGGAACCACGGCGCACACCGGGCAGATCGGCTTCGCCGACGCGATCACCGATCTGGTCGCCGAGATCGAGCCCTACGCCAGCCGGACGTCAACCTTCCTGCTCGCCTCCGAAGATGGCATCCTCGCCTCGCACCTCGATGACGGGAGCGTGTTCGTTACCCTCGAACAGGCCAAACCTGATGCCGTCGAGGACGGGTTCACCGGAACGATCCTGCTCGGCATCGACCCGGCGGCATAACGTGCCTATCACCCCGCCCATCCAGCCGGTCTTTCCACCCATCCGCCTCGACGCGACGGCTACACTGGTGAGTGCGTCAAGCTGCGCGCCGCCGTCGGGCAAATGTGCCCGTTTCCGGCGAGACGTTCGCACCTGGTCAGGCGGGTTCTGACCCGATCCAGCAGACGCGACACCCATGCTCCCCGACAGGAAAGGTTCAGGCGTTTTCATATGATGGACAACGGTGTTGACGTGCTTACGCAGGAGCAGGTGCTCAATGCGCTGCGAAGCGTTGCCGAACCGGCGACCGGCCGGGGGCTGGTCGACCTCAAACTGGTGCCCAATGTCCAGATTCACGGCCGCGATGTCCAGCTCACGATCGAGTTGTTGAGTCCGATCAGCACCACGCGCGAAAAAATCGAGCGCGATGTGCGCGCCGCTTTAGGCACGATCGGCGGGGTCGAGCGGATCGCGATCGAATGGCGCACCAAGGTCCGTGCCAGCGGAGGCGGGCGATCCGATGCCCAACCGATACCGGGCGTGAAGAACACGATCGCGGTCGCCTCGGGCAAGGGCGGCGTCGGCAAATCAACGGTGGCCGCCAACCTGGCGGTCTCGCTGGCCCAGGCCGGGGCGAAGGTCGGTCTGCTCGACGCCGATGTCTACGGCCCGAGCGTGCCGCTGATGATGGGCGCCAGCGAAAAACCGCTGATGAAGGACAACAAGATCGTTCCGCTCGAAGCCCACGGCGTGAGCCTGATGAGCATCGGCTTCATCCTCGATCCGACCAAGGCCCTGATCTGGCGCGGGCCGCTGGTCGCCCAGTTGATCAACCAGTTCCTGAACGACGTGAACTGGGGCAACCTCGATTACCTGGTGCTCGACCTGCCGCCCGGCACCGGTGACGTTCAGCTCACGCTGGTGCAGAAGATCCCGATCGCCGGGGCGGTGATCGTGACCACGCCCCAACAAGTGGCGCTGGCCGACGCGGTCAAGGGCCTGAAGATGTTCCAAGAGGTGAAGACGCCGATCCTGGGCATCGTCGAGAACATGAGCGGGTTCATTTCGCCAAGTGACGGGATTCGCTACAACATCTTTGGCGAAGGGGGCGGCCAGCGCACCGCCGACGAGAACGGCGTGGAGTTGCTGGGCCAGATCCCAATCGAGCCCGCGATCGGCGTCGGCGGCGACGAGGGCATCCCGATCGTGGTCGCGGCCCCGGAATCGGCCTCGGCGATCGCCTTCGGGCACCTCGCCGAGCGGGTGGCGACGCAGCTTGCGGTGCAGGCGGTAGCCAAGCCCCGCAAGCCGACGATCATGCTGAAGACGGTCTGATAGCTTTCCGGCCATCCTCACCAGTAACGTTTCGGGCCGATCCCAACAGGGGTCGGCCCGTTCCACGTCTCCGAAACGTCTCTTCGCCTGAACCTCAACTCACTACTCTGTCCAAGGTTGATTGACGGTTGCGGCTCTTCCCCACCCTGTCATGTCGAGCTTGCGAGACATCCCGGCCCCGCTGGATACGGCGCAGCGTAGCGATAGCCGGTACACCTGGTCAGGAGCCGCGATACCGCTTCGC
>JACCYX010000470.1 GCA_013696265.1 Chloroflexia bacterium | reverse complement strand
CGACGGCGTGCTCTTCACCGACCGGGTCGAGGACAAGGCAACCCTCAAGTTCGTTGGCGACGATGACGACCAGGAACTGTGAGGCGGCCGTGCGGGATTCGCTGCGCATGGCGAAAGTTGCGACAAGCCGGCCGGCGCGTGGCGCCCTATTGTCATGTCGAGCTTGCGAGGAATCTCCCGGCGAAGCCGGTACTTGCCGGGCGAGTCACTGCCTACCGCTTCGCGGGGGATGTCTCGCAAGCTCGACATGACGGTGTGGGATAGAGCCGCAACCATCAAACAGCCTTGGGCGTCTGTCAGTCCAGCGTGATCGGCGGCTGGGCGACGCGGCGCTGTTCGGCCTCGATGATGGTCACGATGTGCTTGAGCGCATCTTTGAGCTTGTCCGCTTCGTTGAAGACCACGTAATCGAACGTGTCGATCTGCTCGAGTTCCACGCACGCCGTGCGGAATCGCTTGACGATCACCTCGGGCGGTTCGGTCTTGCGGTGGTGCAGGCGCTGCCACAGCGCGTCCATCGATTCCGGGAGCAGGAAGATCGAAACCGCGCTGGGAATCAGGTCCCGGAGCGTGGCGGCCCCTTCGACATCGACCTTGACGATGACGTGTTTGCCGGCGGCAAGGCCCTCGACGATCGGTTGCCGGGGCACGCCGTAGAGGTTGTCGTAGACGAGCGCATGCTCGACGAAAAAGCCCGCCGCGATCCGCCGCTCGAAGTCCTCCCGCTCCAGGAAGCGATAGTGCACGCCGTCGATCTCGCCGGGACGCATCGCGCGCGAGGTGGCGGTGACGACGTAGCAGGCGTCTCGATAGACTTTCTGGAGCTTCTCGATCACGGAGTCCTTGCCGACCCCGGACGGTCCCGAAATGATGAAGACCCGGGCCGAATGCCGCTCGAAGAGGGGCTGGATCAGGGCGTTGCCCCGCGCGCATTCGGCGGCAACCTGGGGATCGACCGGGGTATGGTAAGGGGATGCGTCGTCCTGATCCGGTTCGGGCGGCTGAGGCAATGCGAAAATCTCCCAATTGGTAACCCGAAGGTCGGGAAAGGCGGGCGGCGCCGGCGCGGCGAGCCCGAGAGGTTGAGTGTGACATGTTCGACGTTTTGACGGTGGCCGCCGTGGCCGATGAACTTTCTGGAACGGTGCTCGATGGCCGCATCCAGAAACTGGGATTGGTGAACGGAACCACCGTCGCCGCCGAGGTCTACGCCAACCGCCGGCGGCACGCCCTGATGGCGAGCGCCGACTCCGAGGACCCCGCCATCTGGCTGGCGGACCGGCTGCCATCGACCGATCCCGGCCTGATCACCCCGTTTGGCCTGCAACTCCGCAAGTACGTTCGCGGCGGGTTCCTGATCGGCATCGAGCAACCCGCCCTGGAGCGGGTGATTCGGCTCAGTATAGTGAAGCGTCTCGCCGGGCACAACGACCACGACGCGGATGAGCCGGACGCCGGCGAGTCCGACATCGACCCTGAAGAAGACCAGGACGACGCGCCGTGGGCGGCCGGCATGAACCGCGTCGAGTTGATCGTCGAGATCATGGGCCGGCACAGTAACCTCATCCTGGTCGACAGCGACGGGCTGGTCATGGAAAGCGCCAAACGGGTCACGTCCCGCATGAGCCGGGTCCGGCCCGTCTTGCCGAAGTTGCCGTACACGATGCCACCGCCGCCGGACAAGCCAGACCCGCGGCGGTTGACCTCCGCGAGCGCCGAATCGTTGCTGGCTGGCGGCAAGCCGTCGGCCACGCTGGCCGATGTCCTGGTACGGGGCTTGCGCGGCGTCAGCCCGCAGATTGGCCGGGAGATCGCCTTTCGCCTGACCGGCAACGCTGGAACCAAGCTGAACGCCATGTCGCCCGAGTTGACGAGCGAGCTGGCCCGGCACACGCGTAACCTCTTCGAGCCGCTGCTGACCCGAACCTGGCAACCCGTGGTCTACAAGCAGGAGGATGTCGCCATCGGATACGCGGCGGTGCCGATGGAGCACCTGGGCGCTATCGCCGAGCCGGACGGCGTGGATTCGATCTCCGCGGCGGTTGATGCCCTGCGCGAGGCGGGCGGCGAGGCGGGGCCGCGCGATCATGCCCAGCGGCGGGCCCGGATCGTGGCCGCGATCGATCGCGAGTGCGAAAAGGTGTCGTCGCGTCTCCATTCGCTTCAGGAACAGCACCGCCGGTCGGCCAGGACGGAGCAGT
>JACCYX010000373.1 GCA_013696265.1 Chloroflexia bacterium | reverse complement strand
TCGAAGTAGCCGCCTTCCCGAGCGAGCAGCAGGTCATCGATGCTACTCGCCGGGTCCTGTACCTGGGGAGTTGACGCATGGGAACGGTGATCATGCCCAAAATGGGCGACGCCATGGAAGAAGGCACTCTTCTCAAATGGTTGAAGGCGGCGGGTGACGAGATTGCCGAGGGCGATCCTATTGCCGAGATCGAAACCGACAAGGTCACACTTGAGATCGAAGCGCAGGAAGACGGGTTCCTCACCAACGTCCTGATCGAGGAAGGAACGACCGCCGCGATCGGCACCGTGATCGCCACGATTGGGACGCAGGACGAAGTGGGCCAGGCTCCCGCCGGCGCCGCACCGGCCGAGACTGAAGAAGCGACCGCCGAGGAGCCAGAGGAGGAACCGGCCGCCGCGCCGGCGGCCGAAGAGCCGCAAGCGGCGTCGGCACCGGCTGAGCCGGCCACCGCCACATCGACCCAGGTCGTCGAGCGGGCGCCGGGAGAGCGGCTGCGTGCCTCGCCGCTGGTCAAGCGTTTGGCGGAAGAGCACGACATCGACCTGACCCAGGTCGCCGGCAGCGGACCGGGCGGCCGGATCATCAAGAACGATATCGCCGACTTCGTATCGGGCGCCAAATCGGCGCCGAAGGCGGGCGCGGCGGCACCGGCCTCGGCGCCTTCGGCGAATGGCCAGTTTGCCCCGTCGCCCGCGCCGGTCTCGGCCCCAGCCAGCGGCAAGGGCACGAAGGTCGATCTCTCCCGGATGCGGCGCACGACCGGCAAGCGAATGACCGAGTCCAAGCTCGGCATACCGCACTATTATGTCACTACGAATGTGGACATGACCGAGGCGCTGGACTTCCGGAAGACGCTCAACGGGGCGTTGAGCGAATCGGGCGGCAAGGTGTCGGTCAACGATTTGATCGTAAAGGCCGCCGCCCTTGCGCTTCGCGACCACCCGGAAGTCAACACCTCGTGGGAAGACGGCGAACTCTACCAGCACGACGCGATCGACATCAACTTCGCGATCGCGATCGATGGCGGGCTGATTGCCCCATTCATTCCCGCCGCCGATGGCAAGAGCCTGGGGGCGATCTCGACTCTGGCGCGCGATCTCGGCAAGCGGGCTCGCGAAGGGGGATTGACGCCCGAAGAATATCAGGGCGGAACCTTCACCATCAGCAACCTTGGGATGTTCGATGTCGACGAGTTCATCGCCGTCATCAATCCGCCGCAGGCCGCGATCCTGGCGATCGGCTCGGTTGCGGAAACGCCGGTGGTTAGGAATGGCCGGGTGACGGTTGGCCAGGTGATGAAGATCACCCTCTCGGCGGACCACCGGGCACTCGATGGCGCCCAGGTGGCGACCTTCCTGCAATCGGTCAAGAAATACCTCGAGCAGCCGATGTTGCTGGCCGTTTCCTGAGCCGATGCCCGCTACGGGCCGGAAGACGGGGTTGGCCGGATGCCAGCCCCGTCTTTGTCACTCTGGGAATAGTCGTTCAGGCTCGTGGTTGGGAAGCCCGACCGTCGTAGGAACTTGGTGATATGTCGGGATTTGAATGGTTCCTGCTGATAGGGGTTGTGATTGCCGTGCCGCTGGTGGTGGCGGTGGTGATCACGCTCTGGACGCTGGAACAGGCACGGCAGCGCAATCGAAAGAACCGGGATGTCGGTGACCAGGGCACCGGGCCGGCCAAGCGCCAGGCGACTCGATCGAGCGGGTCGCCCGAGGGAACGGCCGCGGAGGCGGGCTCTCCGGACGCGGAGAGTGCCGATCGGTCTGGAAACTAGCGATCGGCATGATTCACGTGAAACATGTTCCAGAATCAAGTTCGACGCTGACAGTCCAGGCTCGAACTGGGTATGCTTGGCGATTGAGAGGCAACCGGTGCCGTAATCGGTTGTGACGACATACTCAGGAGAAGCTCTTTCGTGGCAGACAATGAACGAACACTGGTCATTCTCAAGCCGGATGCGGTCCAGCGTGGGCTCGTCGGCGAGCTTCTCTCCCGGTACGAGAAGCGTGGCCTCAAGATCGCGGCGCTGAAGCTGGAACTCATTTCACGGGAGACGGCGAAGCGACATTATAGGGAACATGAGCACCGGCCGTTTTTCGCCAGCCTGGTCGACTACATCACGTCGGCGCCTTCGGTGTTGCTGATCCTCGAAGGGCCGGAGGCGGTGGAGATTACCCGCGCCACGAACGGCGACACCAAACCAGCCAAGGCGGCGCCGGGCACGATTCGGGCCGACTTCGGGCTGACGATCGGCCGCAATCTCGTGCACGCGTCAGATAGCGTCGAGAGTGCCGCGCGCGAGGTGGAAACGTTTTTCGGAGGCGGCGGCGTCATCGATTACACGCGCGCCATCGACGCCTGGGTGGTGGAAGAATAGCGCGACCGGTTGAGTTTGACGAATGAAGAAAATGAACAAGCGGTCGAGGAGAGTTCTCCCGACCGCTTTTTCCATGTTCCCTGGCCCGGCCCTGGCAATTCGAGATTTCTCGACGGCGCTCGAGAGGACGTAGGGACGGATCGCACGATCGTCAGTCGTCGGTAATGTGAATCAGGTTGGGCTGGGAATTGAAGTAGGACATCAGGTCCGCCAGCAAGTTGCGCAACTCCTGATCGGTCACGTCCCGGTCCAGCGGGCGGCGGTCGTTGAACGGGGTGCCACCAAACTTTTCGCGGCCCGCCCCGGACCGGTTGTCGGTACGCGGGGAGCGCCGGTAGATTTCGGCAAACAGGTCATCACCGTCGCTGGTCACGAAGAGGGCGTGGCTGGCGTCGATTTCCATCCCGACCACGCCCTGCTCGGGCGTGTCGATCAAGTGGGGATAGCCTCTGGGGACACGGGTGCGGTAACGATCGACCGTCACTTCCAGCATCGGGAGCAGACGGTCTCGAACGGCACGCAGGGAATCGACAGACACAGTGAGAACTCCTTGTGGATAGCCGAAGCGGGTCACTGACGCTTACCCGGACCATGTTTGTAAGGCAGTAGGCGAGATACCGCTATCGCTTCGCTGGGCTGCCTTGTCGCAATTGCTCTATCCAAGGCATTTTGTCATTCCGAGCTTGCGTGGCAGCGAAGCGGTATCTTGGTCCTGCCAGTGAGCAACCACGAAGATTCCTCGCAATCTCGGAATGACAATATTTCCTTGACCCGGTATCAGAATGAAAACGGTCTGTGAAGCGTCCAAACCCTTGGGCGAGACGCCAGGGCGGTCGCAAACTAGCCGTTCCAAGTATTGTCGCGATCGAACGCAATGTCCAAGCCGATTCAGCGGGTCCGCATGTTTCACGTGAAACATGCGGACCCACTATGATTTGGTCGCTTCCTCAACAGCCCGGCGATTCTCTTCGCTCAACTGGCTGGCCCGCGGCGTCACCTGGCCCGCGTATTTGTTGTTCACCTTGTCGCGATAGGGCGTCATTACCGGCGACGAGACGGTTTCGAACGAAAAGGCGCAAATCCGCATGCCGGGGTAGAGGGCAACCGCCATCCGGCCCAGGTTGCTCAACTCCATCGTCGCCGTCCCGATCCAGCCTGGCTCGAAGACGGCGGCCGTGGAATGGACGGTGATCCCCAGGCGGGCGATGCTGGAGCGGCCTTCCAGACGACCGAGGAGGTTGTCTGGCAGTTCCAGCGATTCCATGGTCGAGGCCAGCGCGAAATCACCCGGCTGCATGATGAAGGGTTCGTCTGGCGGCACTTCGATCGTGCGCATCGCATCGCCAATCGACTGAGGGTGACGAGGGTCGATGAAGCTGAAGCGGCTGTGCTCGAAGACCATGAAGGTCGTGCCCAGCCGGAAATCGACCGAGACCGAGCCAAGCTGCTTGTCGAGGTCGGGGAACGGATCGATCCCGATCGTGCCCGCCTCGAGCGCCTTCCTGATGTCGCGATCGGACAGCACCACCATCCTGACCCGTACTCCCCGCGCCATTGGCGCGACATAATATTCCAACAGATCGGGCACCGAGGTGGTCATCTCCCGCACCCCTCTGCCACGATCATACCATCCGTACACACTTTACACTGATCTGAACCCGCCTCCCGCACGTTAGACTGAATAGCTACGAGATCGTTCCCCGCAAGGAATCCGCCTTTGACACTCCTCACCGATCACCCCGAACTAACCATCCCGCACGCTGGCGATATCGCTCCCAACGCCCAGGTCCAGGCCATCGACGGCGAAACGATCGACCTTTTCACCCTCTGGTCCGGCACCGATCGGGGCCTCGCCCTCGTCTTCCTCCGCCACTACGGCTGCCCGTTCTGCAAGGAACACGCCCGGGAGATCGAATCCAGAAGCGCCGAACTCCTGGCCGCCGGGGTTGCCGTCGCCCTGATCGGCTGCGGCACGAGCGACGAAGCGCAAGCATTCCGGGACGAACTCGGGCTCACCAACGATGTCTACAACGATCCTGACCGGAGCGTCTACAGTGCGTACGGGCTCGGCCAGGCCGGGATGGGCACCGTGCTCAATCCAAAAGTGCTGGCCGGCGGCATCCGGGCCGCGAGCAAGGGATACCTGCCTCGGAAGTCGAGCGGGCACCCCCTCCAGCTCCAGGGCCAGTTCCTGATCGGACGCGACGGCGTCGTCAAATCGGCGGCACGGCCCGCGACGATGAGCGATATCCCGCCCGCCGGCGACCTCCTTTCCGACGCGATGTCGCTCCCGTGGCGATGACCGAACACGACCAGCGCGACCTGTGGATCGCGAACTACGGCGACACGCCGGTCCCGCCGCCGCGTACCTCGACGTTCGTGACAACCTGCCTGGCCCGGCTCGGGCCCCATTCCAGGATCCTCGAACTCGGCTGCGGAGGAGGGACCGATGCCGAGGCGTTCGCCGGCGCCGGTCATGAGGTGGTGGCTACCGACTTCGTGCCCGCCGTCATAGCTGGCAACCGGGAACGGCTGGGCCACCTTCCGAACCTCACCTTCGCCATAATGCGGATCGACCAGCCATACCCGTACGGCGACGCAACCTTCGATGCCGTCTACGCCCACCTCACCCTGCACTACTTCGATCATGACATAACGACGAGCATCGTCGCGGAGATCCACCGGGTCCTAAAGCCTGGCGGGTGGCTCCTGTTCGCTTGCAAGTCGCCTGACGATCCGTCGTTCGGCAAGGGAATCGAAATCGAACCGGACATGTTCGACTTCCACGGCAAGGTCCGGCACTTCTTCAGCGAGAAGTACGCGCAGCACCTGCTGACCAAATGCTTCACCGACGTTGAGATTCAGACCCACCGGGGCAAGCTCTACCGCCAACGCGCCGGCTGGATCACGGTCGCCGCCAGGGCGGCGTAACGAACCGCGATACGCCTATACTGAGGCCCGACTATCGCTGGCCACGTCGCCGCACGCTCCGGAATGGACCACCAATGCGATCCACCATCACCGGCCACAAGCCATCTTCGCCAGCCGGCCGGCTGGCCGCCGGGGCGCTTCAGCACCGAGGGTAGGGCAACCTCCCCTCGACACATGCGGCCAATCTGACCAGGCGAAACCCGCTGCTCCCGGCACGTTGCCATTGACTGGCCACCCCCCGGATGAGTTGCCGCGCCGTCGCTCTCTACGGATTCCTCGTCACCGCCGAAGCTGCCTCCACGCATCCGCGCCACCGCCTGAATTCAGGCGGCCAGCGGCATGCCTGCCGACACCTCTCCTGTTCGATCACCTGAACAACGACAGGCAGTCCTGTGACGCAGCTTCTCTCGAATCGCACCTTTGCCCGGTTTTGGCTGGCCGGCTTGTTCTTCCTGCTGGCAACGTGGGCCCTCCACCTCACCATGCTGGTCCTCGTGTTCGAGTTGACGGGATCGCCGTTCGCGACCGGCCTGATCCCGGTTTTCGCCTCGCTGCCGGGGATCCTGCTCGGCCCGGTCGCCGGCGTGCTCGTCGACCGCTGGGACCGCAAGCAAGTCATGGTCTGGAGCGCGCTGGCGCTGATCGTGCTCCTGGTCGTGATGATTCCGGTCGCGGACCGGCTTGGCGTCGCCATGCTCTACGCCATAATCGCCGTCCAGGCGATGGTGATGACCTTCTTCGCGCCGGCGGAGAACGCCCTCTTGCCAACGCTGGTCCGTGACGACGAGTTGGCCACCGCCAACTCGCTCAACGCCCTGAACGACAACCTGGGCCGGGTCATCGGTCCCGCCGCCGGTGCGGGGGTGCTCATCCAGTTCGGTTTCGCGGCCACGCTGACGGTCTGCTCGATCCTGTACCTCGCGAGCTGGGTCTGCCTGATCGGCGTGCGCGCGGAGTCCGGGAACGTGCCCTCGCCGGGAATCGAGGAACACGGGCATGTTCCAAACCCGCTGGCTCGAATCTGGCGGGAGTTCCGCGACGGGCTGCGGGTCGTGCGTCTCTCCCGCGCGCTCGCGGTCGTCGTGGCCGTCTGGGGCCTCTTCATGGTGGCCGATGTGCCATTCACCGCCGTCCTGCCCGCGTTCGTGGGGGACTCGCTTGGCATGGGTCCAGAAGGACTCGGCATCATGCTCACGGTGCGCGGCCTGACCGGAGTGGCGGGGGGATTCCTGGTCGTGATCTTGAGCCGGCGGGTGGAGGCGACCATGCTGCTGGCCGGCGGCTTGCTCGGCTACGGCGCGAGCATCTTCCTGCTGGGGGTCATCAACGACTTCGGGCCGGGTCTCTGGCTGACGCTCGTCAACGGTCCCGCCGCCGCCGCGATTTACACGGGACTGACCACCACCCTGCAGCGGGCCACGGCTCCCGGCATGCGGGGGCGAGTCTTCAGCCTGGTCGGGCTCGTCAACGGGCTGATCGTGATCGTGGTCAGCTTCGCGTCGGGAAGCCTGGGCGAGATCACCGGCACCCGAGCCGTCGTCCTGCTGTCGGGCAGCCTGCAACTGCTGCCGTTCCTGCTGGTAGTGACGATGCTTCGGCGACGGGTCCGGCCGCTTCGGTGACGCACCGGTTCGCCGCCCGTATCCATACACAATTTTGATAAAGCCCTAGACTTTGAGCGGGTCCCATTTCCAATCGCATCCTTCCCGCTGTAAACAAACCCTTCGTTCCACGTCTACCCATATGTAGGGGGAAGCAGGCACGATGGACCGCACGGATGTGGCGCACAACCAACATCGCACCGCTCCAG
>JACCYX010000316.1 GCA_013696265.1 Chloroflexia bacterium | reverse complement strand
TTGACGACAAGGCACGGGTCGGCGTCTGCATGGATACCTGTCACATCTTTGCGGCCGGGTACGACTACCGCACGCCGGAACTCTACGCCGCCACGATGGCCCAATTCGACAGTACGGTCGGACTCGATCGGCTCAAGGTGCTTCACCTCAACGACTCGAAGAACCCGCTCGGCTCCCACAAGGATCGCCATGACCACATAGGCGACGGCGAGATCGGCCTCGAAGGGTTCCGGCAGTTCGTCAACGATCCGCGTTTGGCCGGACTACCCGGCATCCTCGAGACCGAGAAGGATGACGCCGGCGACAATGACCGCCGCAACATCGCCACGCTGCGGAGCCTCATCGACGGCTGACTTCCATCCGACCCGGTAGGGGAGCACCTTGTGTGCTCCCGTGGTTCGGAATTGCCAAGTCTCGGGAGCATCCCACGCTTCGCTCTGGACAGGCGCCAGGTGCTCCCCTACCCGCCAAGACAGTTTGAACGACGGTGATGAGTCTTGCCGGCCACACTCACCTATGCCGCGTCGCCGCCGTCGAGCTGCTGGCTTTCGAGCCGATTGATGACCATCAGGCGCGGCTCGGTCATGTCCTCGATCGCGTAGCGAACCCCCTCGCGGCTCAAGCCGGACGATTTCACGCCGCCGTACGGCATGTGATCGATCCGGTAGGTCGGGACATCATTAATGATCACTCCGCCCGCTTCGATTCGTTCCCACGCGGTCAGCGCGTTCTCCAGCCGGTTGGTGAAGACTCCCGCCTGGAGCCCGTATTCCGAGTCGTTGAGGCGGGCGATGCCTTCGCTGAAGGACTTGACCGGGAAGAGCGTGACCAGCGGCGCGAATGCCTCTCGGGAGCAAACGAAGCTCTTCGGGTTTGCGTTCTCGATCACGGTCGGCTCGAAGAACCGCTCGCGGGCCTTGCCGCCGGTGAGGACGGTCGCGCCTTCGGCCGCGGCTTGCTCGATCCATGATTGGGTTCGCGCAGCCGCCTTGTCGTCGATCATCGGTCCCAGTTCGGTGGAGGAATCGGCCGGGTCGCCCATCCGGAGCGTCGATGCCGCCTCGACCACCCGATCGCGCACCGTCTCGTAGACGGATTCATGGATGAAGACGCGCTGGACGGAGATGCAGACCTGACCGGCGTAGGCGAAGGCCCCGGTCCTGATCCGGGAGACGGCAAAGTCGAGGTCGGCGTCATCGTCCACGAGCACCCCAGCGTTGCCGCCGAGTTCGAGCACGACCGGCTTGACGCCGGCGCGGCGCTTCATATCCCAGCCAACATCCGGCGACCCGGTGAACGACAGCAACTTGAAGCGGTCGTCGGCGACGAGTTTGTCGCCGGTCGTGCGGTCCATCGGGAGCACGTTCAAGACGCCCTTCGGCACTCCAACCTCGTCGGCGAGTTGGGCGATTAGCAGCATCGTCAACGGAGCGAGGGTGGGCGGCTTGAGGACGATGGTGTTGCCGGACGCGATCGCGGGTGCCACCTTGTGCAGCGCCAGGTTCAGCGGAAAGTTGAACGGCGAGATACCGGCGATCGGCCCGATCGGAAAGCGGCGGACGATCCCGAACCGCCCCTTCGATGACGGCAGGAGGTCGAGCGGGATGATGTCGCCCTGGATCCGCTTGGCTTCTTCGGCGGCGGTCTCAATGGTGAACACGCCGCGATCGACCTCGGTTGTCGCCTCGCCAACGGGCTTCCCCGCCTCGCGCACGATGATTTCGATCACGTCGGTCCTGCGTTCCCTCAGCTTCGCGGCCAACGCCTTCAGAAGTTCAACCCGCTCGAAGACCGGCGTCTTGCCGAAGGACTTGAACGCAACTTCGGCCGCGTGCGTGGCCCGGTCGAGATCGTCCGGCCCGGCCAGCCAGGTCGTGCCGACCGCGCCGCCGTCGAACGGATTGGTGACGGTCAGTTCGTTGCCGGTCTTGACGAACGCGCCGTCGATGTAGATGGGATATTCAGTAGTCACGGAAGCTCCTTGTCGTTAGCTAAAGGGAAACCGGCGGTCCTGGGGTTCAACGCCAGGGCTGCCGGTCGAGACATTGCTCCAAATGCGCGTCCGTCGTGTATCGCGATCATTCGATCGCGTTTGGCACGGATCTAGCCCGTTAACCGTCATCCTGAACTTGCGAAGGATCCCCGCGCGAAGCGCATCCGACGTAGTCGGACCCATGGCTTCGGAATGCACTAGCTCGATCCTTATCCCAAACGTCCGCTGTCGCGGACCGGCTATCGCTTCGCTGCGCCGGGGGATTCTTCGCAAGCTCGGAATGACGGGTATTGAGACGTTCGGGACAAGTCTGATCCATGTCTAATACAGTTCGGAGGCGTGATCCTTGAAACGGTCGTAGCGGTTCGGGGCGTTCGTCTGCTGATTCTCCGGCCCGACGCCGGAGTCCCACCAGATCGGAGCCTGGGCGCCGATCGTGGCCAGTTCGGTCTTGGTGTAGACGAGCCCGTCGCGCTCCAGCACCGAGAGTTCGTACTCCTGGCTCATGGTGATCGCGTCGACCGGGCAGACCTGCGCGCAAAGCCCGCAGAACAAGCAGCGGCCCGCCTTGAGGATGAACTCCCCGAGTTCGCGATCGCCCTCTTCGGAGGGGACGACGTGCATCTCAAGGCACGAGGTCGGGCAAATCCGGGCGCAGAGCCCACAGGCCACGCAGAGCGCGTCGCCGGTCTCGGGATCGGATCGCAAGGACGGCAAGCCCCGGAACCGGGGCGCCATCGGCCGTTTGACCTCCGGGTACTCCTGGACCACCTTGGGTACGACGAGCCGTCTGAGCGTAACGCCAAAACCTTTTACTTCATCGAGCATCGAATGCCCTTTCCATGGCTAGTTCGTGGGCTGGTTGGGGATGGATCGCGCATCGAGCCTGACCATCCGGGGATGAAGCGGACCGGTTCCATTCGTCAGGATCGTCGCGCCCTGCTCGCCGAATCTTTCCACCGGGGTCACAATGCCGCCGCGCTCCAGCCGCGCGTAGGTGACGCCCGCGTAGCCGGGCACAAGATTCGCGATCTCTGACATGATCTGGCTGGCGTGCCCGGACGGGAACGTGTAGCCCAGGCGATCGGCCACCGCGCCAATGATCTCGCTGCTGTCGTGCGCCTCGCCGAGGGCCGGAACGGCGGCCCGCACCCGCTGGACCGTGCGGTCGAAGCTGGTGAAGGTGCCATCTTTCTCCAGGTTGAGGGCCAACGGCAGCACCACGTCGGCGATCTCGGCGAATGGGGAATTGAACCCATCGAGCACGACGAAGTAATCAAGCTTCTTCAATGCCTCGAACAGCGTCTCGTCGATCACCGAGTCGCGGGTGCCGAGGCCAGCTTCGAGCCACAGTGCCTTGACCTCGCCGGCTTCAATTGCGCGGGAGAGATCACCTAGTGCCACACCCTTGGCAGTCGGCAACGAAACGATCCCGTTGGCGGAACGATTGGCCCAGGCCTGTTCGTAACGCTGGCGCGCCGTGCCGTCACTGACTGACACGCCACCAGGCAGCCAGTCCGGCGTGGCGCCCATGTCGGTGGCGCCCTGGTAGTTGGCCGGTCCCCGCATCGAGGCCACGCCACCGCCCGCCCGGCCGACGTTGCCGGTCAGGATGCTGAGGTTGGTGCAGGCCAGCGCGACCTGTTCCGCATCCCCGTACGGTTCGTCGGTATCCTGATGGGCGACGGTGTGGAAAATGGCGCCAGGAGGGAAGCCACCTTCGGGCACCTGCGACGGGACATCTTGCTTGCTGGTGACGAACAGCACCGCCGCTTCGGTGATCTGCGCGGCCGGAACGCCTGTTGCGCCGGCGACCGCTTCGACGTCGATTCCGCCCAGGTGATCTTTCCAGGCGGCGAAGCCTTCGACGGCGCCGGCCACTTCGGAGGCAAGACCGAGCCGCACAATCTCGCTAGCGATGGCGTTGACCACCAGATCAGTCGTGCCCTCGTTCGGCTTGATCCAGATCACGGCCCGGTCGCAGAGCGGGTAGTGCTCCGTGCTGATGACCGTGATCCGGGCTTCGCGATAGTGCCGGGCATGGTTGATCCAGTACGACGCGATCGGCGCCGTGTCGAAGATCGACGGCCCGACCACGATCAGGTTCTTCGCGGACGAGAAAAGTTCCTGCATGTTGTTGGTGGCGACGGCGTCGATGCCCAGCGCCTTACGGGTCGCCCGCTCGACCCCGGCCTGCGCCGGTGTCAGCAACCGGTCCACCGAGTTGCTCTGCATGACCGCCCGGGTGAACTGCTGGAGGCCGTAGATTTCCTCATTGGTACTCTCGGCCGAGGTCAGCGACGCGAAGCCGCCGCCCGTGTACCGCGGCAGGGCGGCCGCCACCTGGTCGAGCGCCTCGTCCCAGGTGATCTCGTAGTACCGGCCGTCCTCGCCGCGGACTCGGGGGTAATACGTCCGGTCGGGCGACTGGATTTGCTCGTGGCCCCACTTGCCGCGATCGCAGGTGTAACCGTGATTGACGCCGCGTTCCCAAAGGTGCGACGTGCGCCGGACGATGCCCTTGTTGGATTCGATGTTGAGCGTGCAGCCGACATCGCAGAAGCCGCAGATCGTCTCGGTCGTGTCCAGCTCCCAGGGATGATGACCGAAGTGCCGGTCGGTCAGCGCCCCGACCGGGCAGACCGCAATGCACATGCCGCAGTTGGTGCAGGTAGTTTCGCTGAGATCCATTCCGTAGGCCGGCGTGATCGTGGCTTCGAGGCTGCGGTTGGCGGTTTCGATCGCGACCACGCCGACAACCTCATCGCAGACCCGCGTGCAGCGGTTACACATGATGCAGCGGTCCCACTTGTAGTCGATGGTCGCGCTGAAGTGCTCGTAGGGCTGGGCCAGCTTGGGCCGGCGGTAGGGATTGGCGTTGATGTTGTGCAGGTAGGTGTTGTCCTGCAGGTAGCACTCGCCGGACTTGTCGCAGGTCGGACAGTCGAGCGCGTGATCGATGAGGTACATCTGGAGGATGTATTGCCGCGCCTGAACCACTTCGGGGGAGTGGGTAAGCACCTCCATACCTTCCGCCAGGGGCGTCGTACATGATTCGATCAGGCCGCCGCGCTTGCCAAGGATTTCGACCGTGCAGATGCGGCACGAGCCCCACGGCCGGAGCAGCGGCTGGTAGCACAGATTCGGGATTTCGATGCCGTTGAGGCGGGCCGCTTCGAGAATGAAGGTTCCCTGGGGGACGGTTACGTCTTGACTGTTGATCTTGCCGGTGACCAATTTGACCTGGGTTGCTGTCACCATGTCTCAGGAACGCCTCCGTCTGCGGACTTCGGAAACCGCCATGCAAGCGAGATGGCCGCGCTTGCGGACGGGTCTATTCGGCGGCCCCGCGTTCCATTGAACCTGAAGGGCGGTAACGCCGGGCCCCGAAATCGATCGGATTTGACACTCGTTTCGTAGCTGGGAAACGCTATCGTGAGAAGCGTCACATACTCAATTATGGTAGCACAAGCGATGTCCTGAAACCGATGACTGGGCTGGCCATCATGGTAGAATCTCGCCCAATCATGGCTCGGCGGCTGACGCCGCGGCGCATTTTGATCTTCGGTTTCATTGAGGATGGTGCTGGTGGCGCTGGCGGTGGAGACTGGCTACAAAACGGTTATCGGTCTTGAGGTCCACGCCCAGGTCCTGACCCGGAGCAAGATGTACTGCGGCTGTTCGGCGGACTACGCCAACGCCGAACCGAACACGCACGTCTGTCCCGTTTGCCTCGGGTTGCCGGGCGCCATGCCGGTCATGAACCGGACGGCGATCGAAACCGTGATGCGGACCGGGCTGGCGCTCAACTGCACGATTCCCGATTTCTGCAAACTCGACCGCAAGAACTACGTCTATCCCGATCTGCCCAAGGGTTACCAAATTTCCCAATACGACTTGCCGCTTTGCGTCGAGGGCGCCATTACCTTCGAGGTCAACGGCGAGCCGGTGACGGCGGGAATCACCCGGGTGCACATTGAAGAAGATACCGGGCGGCTCCTTCACGAGGAATCGTTCGACGGCAGCGCCACCCTGGTCGATCTCAACCGCTCCGGCGTGCCGCTCATGGAAATCGTCGGCGACCCCGACCTGTGCTCCCCGGAAGAGGCGCGCGAGTATTTGGTCGCCCTGCGCCGGATTCTCCGCTACATCGGCGCCTCGACCGGTAACATGGAGGACGGGGCGTTTCGGTGCGACGCCAACATTTCCATCCGGGCTCACGACGACACCTTCATCGGTCCCAAGGTCGAGATCAAGAACATGAACTCGTTCCGCGCCGTCGAGCGTGCCCTCCGCTTCGAGGAGGTGCGGCAACGCGAGGTCGTGGCGGACGGTGGCGCGCTGGTTCAGGAGACGCGCGGCTGGAGCGAGCCGCGTGGCGTCACCCTGGCCCAGCGCACCAAAGAACAGGCGCACGACTACCGGTATTTCCCGGAGCCCGATTTGCCGCCCCTGACGACCGATGACGCGGCTCGAGAGGAGATTCGGGCGTCCTTGCCCGAATTGCCCGCGGCGCGCCTCCAGCGATTCGTGGATGTCATCGGCCTGACCGGGTCGGATGCCGCCGTGCTGACGAACGATCGGGCGATCGCCGACACGTTCGAGGCGGCGTGCTCGGCGTTGGGCACGGCCGCAGACGCCCAGATGGTCGCCAACTGGATCGTCAACGACATCATGGGCCTGGCGCGGTCGCGCTCGATGCCGCTCGATCAGTTGCCGCTCTCCGCCGGCCAGATCGCCGAGCTGGTGCGGCTGGTACGGGAGGGCAAGCTTACGGCCCGCGCCGCCAAGGACCTCCTTCCCCAACTCGAGTGCGAAGAATCGCCAGCCAATGCCGCCACCCGGCTCAATCTGCTGTCGATGGACGATACGACCGAAGTGCTGGAGGCGGCCCGTGCCGCCGTCGCCGACAACCCTACGGCTGTCGCCGACTTCAAGGGCGGCAAGGGGGCCGCGATTGGCCGCCTGATTGGTGACGTCATGCGGAGAACCGGTGGCCGCGCGAAACCCGACGACGTGCGCGCCATGCTGCTTCGCGTGCTGGACGACGACGTTTAGGGTTTGTCGGGAGGCATGGGTGGAGCCGATCTACCCAGTACATGCGGGCCGGGCCGGTGGTTCACCGGCTGGCCGGGAAAGGTCGAAACGATGATCGTCAGCGAAGACGCGCATCGCGGAACCGCGGTGATCGATCGTCAAGAACAGGATTCTGACGATCTCTTTGCCGTGGCCGTGCAACAGTTCGACATCGCCGCCGATGTGATTGGTCTCGAAGATGGGATCAGGCAAACCCTCAGCCACTGCCAACGGGAACTCACCGTCCATTTTCCGGTTGAAATGGACGATGGGTCGGTTCAGGTCTTCGCCGGACATCGCGTCCGGCACAGCAGCCTGCCCGGTCCGACCAAGGGCGGCATCCGGTATCACCAGTCAGTTACGATCAACGAGGTGCGGGCCCTGGCGATGTGGATGACCTGGAAGTGTGCCGTGGTTGGACTTCCATACGGGGGAGCCAAGGGCGGCGTCCAGGTCGATCCGAAACAGCTCTCGCAGACCGAAGTCCAGAACCTGACCCGGCGCTACACAACCGAAATCCAGCCGTTCATCGGTCCCAACATCGACATTCCGGCGCCGGATGTGAACACCAATCCCCAGGTGATGGCCTGGCTGATGGACACGTATTCGATGAACGTCGGCTACTCGGTGCCGGGAGTCGTCACGGGCAAGCCACTGGAACTCGGCGGCTCGGCGGGCCGGAACGAGGCGACGGGCCGGGGCTGCGTCTTCGCGATCGAAGAGGCGGCCAGGACCCAGGGCATGTCGCTCTCGTCGGCGCGCACGGTCGTTCAGGGATTCGGCAACGCCGGATCGGTCGCGGCCCGGCTCATGTCCGAGCACGAGTCGCCGGTGGTCGCGGTCAGCGACTCGCGCGGCGGCATCCACAACCCCAACGGCCTCGATCTCCAGGCCGTGACGCGGCACAAGCAGCGCACGGGGTCCGTGCTAGGGTTCAGGGAGGCCGAGAACGTGACCAACGAGCAGATGCTCGAACTGGAGTGCGACATCCTGATTCCCGCCGCGCTCGAAGGCCAGATTACCCGCCGCAACGCCGCGTCGATCAAGGCGAAGATCGTCGCCGAGGCCGCGAATGGACCAACCACCCCGGAGGCCGATTCGATCCTCTACGACCGGGGCGTGCTGGTGCTGCCCGATATCTTCGCCAACGCCGGTGGCGTCACCGTCTCCTATTTCGAATGGGTTCAGGCGCTTCAGGCGTTTCCCTGGAGCGAAGAGCAAGTGAACGAGCGGCTGCGCGACATCATGCAGCGGTCGTACGTGGCGGTCCTCGACACGTCTCGCAAATACGGCGTGCACATGCGAACCGCGGCGCTGGTGCGGGCGATCGAACGCGTCGCCAGCTTCTCTCGGCTGCGCGGCATTTATCCATAACGAATACGCAATGATGCCGGACGAAGGGCTGGTCCCGTGACCACTCCTTCGTTGTGTTCGCTGCATAGAGCAGCGCATGGCACAGGCGTCGGCGGGCCCAGAGTCATGCACGATTGCGGCAGAGGAGCGATGCTTGCCCCGCCAGCGTTGGACTGGCAAAGTGGCCGGGGCATCCTGCACGTTCCACAGCCGGATTCGAAATCGTCGCTTGGTGACGGTGTAGACAGAGCCGGGATGACCCGCTGCGCTGCCCTCTTTCCTCGGGACGGCAACCCTACGCCACTGAAGACATTAGCCCGATTCCGGCGTCATTCCACAATGAGCAGCCGGCGAAGCTCGTCTTCCTCGGTGCGGTGCGTGACCGCGATGATTTCATCGTCGGGGAGAATTTCGGTGTCGGGATTGGGCACGATCACGTCGGCCTGGCGGGCGATCGCGGCGATCACGCAGGCAACCGGCAGGTCGATCTCGCCGATCGTCTTGTTGGCGACCGGCGATTCGGCCGTAATGGTAGCTTCGATGATCGCGAGGTCGGCGTGCCGCAGGTTGAGCAGGTGGATGAAGGCCCGATCGGGAATCGCCTGTTCGATGAGACCCAAAATGTAGTTGGTCTGACTTACTGTGACATCGGTGTCGAGCAGCTTGAAGAGTTGCTCGTTCTTGGGATTGTTGACCCGCGCGATCGTTTTGCCGATGTGGAACTTGTGCTTCGCCATCTGGCAGATGACGAGGTTGTCCTCGTCTTCGCCCGTCACGGCGATCAGGACGTCGGCCCGCGCCGCGCCGGCCGACGCCAGGACGGCGGCCTCGGCTCCATCCCCCTGGAGGACCACCGAGCCGAACCGCTCGGAGTAGGTTTCTACCTTGTCGCGATCGCGCTCGATGAGCAACACCTCATGCCGGTCGTTGAGGAGGGTTTTCGTCAGGTAGTAGCCAACCTTGCCGCCACCGACGACGATGATGTACACGGTCAGGCCTCTTTTGCTTCCGGCCGCCGATATGAGTCGGTGGCGCCGATTACCTGGTCGATGATGAGGGCCGAGACGGTCGTCGTTGGGCAAACGGTCGAGAATCCCAGGCGGCGATAGGTGTCTTCGCGCACTGGATCGTAGATGCGGATGATCACATCCCGCACGTCGAACATGACGCGGGCCACTTGCCCGGCCATGATGTTCCGGTTGTCGCCATTCGTAACCGCGATGAAGGCGTCGGCCCGCTTGATCCCGGCGGACTTCAGGACATCCTCGTCGATGCCAGTCCCGAGAACGGTGTCCCCGCCGAACTGGGGCGACAGGCGACGAAACGCGGTTGCGTTGGTATCGATGACTGTGACCCTGTGCCCGTTATTGTCGAGGATCGACGCTACCCGCGCGCCCACGCGTCCACACCCCATCACCACGACGTTCACGGCGTTCCCAATTCGTCGGAACGTCCATTGGGCTTGCCCTGGCGGATCACGATGACCTCGCAGGGAGCGTTGCGCAGGACGTATTCGACCGTGTCGCCGATGGTTGGGCGACCGTGCTTCTTGCGGATGGAGAAGGAAAGCATGATGGCGTCGGCATCGCTGTCGATCGCCTCGTCGACGATCGCGGCGCCGGCCGATCGGGCCTGGAGCAATTCGGTGCTGATGTGGTCGCGCCGGCCGCCGACGCACCGGTTCGCCAGCACCTCGGCGCCGTGGAGTACCGTTTCACCACGCTCGATCTCGGCTGGCAATTCGGCGTCCAGGGGCATCGACTGCTGGACTTCGACGACGTAGGCAATCGTGATGAAGGTGTTTTGGCGCTGGCCGATCTTCTCGACGATTTCGAGCAGGCGGCTATCTTCGGGCCCGCCGGTCACGTAAACGACCAGGCGGTAGGGGGTTCCGGTCTTTTCGGGTGGGGTATGGCGAAAGGCTTGACGCAAGTTGACCAAGAGTGAACGTCCTTTTAAGCACACATGGCGGGTGGGGTGCCGTTATTCAGGCCATGCGAACGCGAAGTCTACTCTACCCGGTCGCCATCTTCCACATTGTTATCCCGGTGTGAATTGGCTCCCGTATTGCCAGACTTTGCTATCACGGCGGCGAGTGAGCGGGGAGACGCGCGAGGTGAACCAGCAAGGCCCCGATATCCGACGGGGTCACGCCGGCCGTGCGCGCGGCGTGACCCACGCTCGGCGGCCGGCTGGCGGCGAGATGTTGCGACGCTTCGACACGCAAACCGGTGACCGCCGCGTAGTCGAGGTCGCTGGGAATGAGGCGGAACTCGTTGGCCTGATGGCGAAGTGCTTCCTTGCGTTCCTTGTCGATGAACGCGCCGTACCGAACGGCGATTTCCGTCCGCGCCAGCGGCACCTCGTCGAGGTCTGGACCCTTCCAGAGCCCAAGTGACTGGACGGACCGGATCACCCCACTCAACGAGGTGTGCGGTCGCCGGGCAACATCGAGCGCCGTGAGCGAACGGACGGGAGCCTGCAAGCCCTCGGCTTCCAGCGCCTGGCCGTGGCGGGTGTTGGCGCCCAGCCACGTCGATTCGAGGGCGGCTATCGTCTGCTCGATCGTCTGCGTTTCCTTGTTGACGACCTCGTATCGCTCGTCGTCGATCAGGCCGAGACGATGGGCAACCGGCGCGAGCCGGGCGTCCGCCGTGTCGCTGCGCAGGAGCAACCGGTATTCCGCGCGGGAACTGAGCATCCGGTAGGGCTCGTTGAACGGCTTCGAGATCAGATCGTCGATCATGACCCCAATGTAAGAGTCCTGGCGGGTCAGAACCAACTCGGGCAGTTGGAGGGCGCGGGCGGCGGCGTTGGCGCCGGCCACGACCCCCTGACCGGCGGCTTCTTCGTATCCCGACGTGCCGTTGACCTGGCCGGCGAAGAAAAGACCGCTCACCCGCTGACTCTCCAGCGTGCGGCGGAGTTCGGTCGGATCGAGCGCGTCGTACTCCACGGCGTACCCATAACGGGTGATCCGGGCATCCTCCAGACCCGGAACCAGGCGTACCACCTCGTCCTGGATGTCCGCGGGGAGGCTCGTGCTCATGCCCTGGACATAGACCTCGTGGCTCCGCCAGCCTTCGGGCTCCAGGAAAACCGGGTGACTTGTTTTGTCGGCAAATCGACCGATCTTGTCCTCGATCGACGGACAATAGCGAGGGCCGGTGCCTTCGATCGATCCGTTGTACATCGGCGCCCGGTGCAGATTCTCCCGGATGATGTCGTGCGCCTCGGGCGAGGTTGTGGTTTGGTAGCAGCGCACCTGGTCGCGGCCGCCCAGCCGAGCGACCGACGCGAAGATGCCCGATGCGGCCGGCGGCAGTTGTACGGGCGCCAGCGAACCCGATTCGCCGGCGCGGCTCATCCAGAGTTCCGTGTCGTCACCCGGTTGCGGCTGGGTTCGGGACACATCGACGCTCCGCGCGTCGATCCGGGGCGGCGTGCCGGTCTTGAAGCGCCGGAGGCGAAAGGCGAGGCCGTCGAGCGACGCCGAAAGATGCGTGTCACCCGAATCGCCGGCCCGGCCTCCGGCGGACTGGCTTTCGCCGGCGATCATTTTGGCCCGGAGAAACGTTCCGGCGGTGATCACCACCGACGCGGCGTGAAGGTCCCCGGAAATGCGGGCCCTGATCCCGATGACCTCGGGTTGATCGTCGCCGGCGATGATCAGGCCAACCGCTTCATCCTGGATCAGGCGGAGATTCGACTGCGTCTCCAGCGTTTCCTTCATGACTATGGCGTAGAGGGCCTTGTCGCACTGGATGCGAATGGCCCGGACGGCCGGACCCTTCGACATGTTGAGTTGCCTCACCTGCATCGCGGTGGCGTCGGCGGCCATCGCCATCGCCCCGCCGAGGGCGTCGACTTCGGCGACGATCTGCGACTTTCCCGGTCCGCCAATCGAGGGGTTGCACGGCATGTACCCCACGCGGTCGAGGTTGGGGGCGATCATCAGCGTCCGGCAGCCCATCCGGGCGGCCGCGAGCGCGGCCTCGCAACCGGCGTGGCCCGATCCAACAACGATGACATCATGGGTGGCGGCTGCGGTCATGGCGGGGATGGTTCCTGAATAGGTGGAAAATTGCGGTACGGTTCCGGCCGGATGCTCGCGCCCCCGGTACACGCGATTTTACTTTATGATCGACTCGACATGGGGATGGTTCAGTCCAGGAGCATGCTCCAGCCATTGACGAACGGCGTACCATACCATCCTGAGTTCAATGCGGGTGTAACGGAAGGGGCTTCGACGATGAGCGAGGAATCAGGCGGAATGAACGGCAATGGAACGGCGATTGGGGTTGCGGCGGTTGCGGCGGGTGTCGTCGGCACCCTGGCTTCGTCACTCTTCTCCAGGAAGGAGAGCCGGCAGGAGCGTGCCCGGCGACAAGTGGAGCAACGGCTCTCGGTCATCGAAGCAAACACGAACCAGGCGCTGGACCACTTGACCAAGGCGGTCGATGGGCTCAACATCCAGCGTCCGGCTGGTTCGAAGCGCGCGCGGCGCCAGGCGCAGAAGCTTGGCAAGACGGCCACCCGCGCCGCCGAGCGGGCGGCACAATCTACCAGGTCACGGATCGCGGAACTGGATCGGGAAGCCATGCGCCTGCAATCCATCGAAAAGGCGAACCAACTCGGAAGCGACGGGTCGCGCCGGGCGCGGGAGTTGGCAATCATCCTCAACGATCGCACCTCCCATCTGCTAGCCGACAATCGCGTCAATCTCCCGGAATGGCGAAAGCGAACGTCACGGTCTGTCTCCGACGTGGCCGGCAAAGGCTCGGCGCTGATCCATCAGGCAATCGACGCCGCCCCCGACGTGCGAGATAACGTGTCGGCCAGGACAACCGAGGCCGCTTCGAAAGGATCCGATGTCGTGCACCAGGCGTTGGACCGGGCGCCAGCGGTCATGGACAGGGCCTCGAAGTCCGGGCACGACACCTTCGAACGAGCCCGCGACCTGGCTCACCAGGCAAGGGCCCACGCGCCGGACGTTGTGGAGTCAGTTAGCAGTCAGGTTTCGGCGGCGCTTCACAGCGCGCAGCACCAGGCCAAACCGGTGCTGAAGGACGCCACGACTCTCGCCTCCCGGCTAATGGAAGGGGCAAAGGAGGCTGGCAGCCAGGCGAGCGAATCGCTGCTCCCGGACGTGCAGCACCGGGTCGATGCGGTAGCTGACCGGGCAAAGTCCCAGAGCCAGGTTACCGCGTCCACGATCACGGCGCTCGGTTCCTCCGCGGCGGACAAGCTCGTTCACGCGTCGGACGCGATCGAGCAGCAATCCAAAGCGGCGGCGACGGCTGCCGGGCGAGGCACCAAGGACGGCGGCGCGCTGGTGCTCTGGTCGATCGCGGCGGCCGGGATCGTGTATTTCACCTTCCTCGACGAAGAGCAACGGCGAAAGGCGAAGGAAGCCGGTCAGCGAATCTACGCCGAAGCGAAGGAAGTCTACCGGGACATCCGCGGCTACGACGAAGAGTTTAAGTAGGGCCATTCCACAGGCCCCGGTTCGACCGGGAAGAACTGACGACCATGAAGAACGCGGTGGCTTGGCCCGTCAGCGGTCCATGCACGAGCCGGCAAACTGAGCGGTATGTCCATATGCATTGTCATTCCGAGCTTGCGAGGAATCTCGGTTCTGCACTTTTGGGAGCGACCAGATTCCTCCTTCGTCGGAATGACAAACAGCCTCGGACGCAGCAATGAGGAACATGACGAACGCGGTGGCACATGCCACCGCGTTCGTCGTGCCAGCTACATGTTCGGAACGAGATGTCAGGCGACCGCCCTGGCCCCAGGCGCACCGTGGCAGTGCTTGTACTTCTTGCCGCTGCCGCACGGGCAGGGCTGGTTCGGGCGGACCTTGGTCGTCTTGCGCTGGGCTGGATTCGATGTGTCCTGGGCCGCGTTGGTGGAAACGTCGGTTTCGGTGATGCGGGTCCGCAGCGGCTGCTGGGCCACCACCGGCTGGGCCCGATAGATCGCCCGGACCACGTCGTGCTGGATGTTCTGCTGCAACTGCGCGTACATCCGGTAGCCCTCAGTCTTGTAAACGACGAGCGGGTCCTTCTGGCCGTAGGCCTGGAGGCCGACTCCCTGGCGAAGGTCGTCCATCGCCGTGAGGTGATCGACCCACAGCTTGTCGATCACCATCAGCAAGACGTGGCGTTCGACCTTGGCCATCGCGTCTTCGGCGGGGAACCGCGCGGCAACCTCTTCAAATGCGCGATCGGCCTCGGCCATTAGGCGCTCGATCAGCGCGTCGCGGTCGAGACCGTCAAGGTCCGCTTCGGTGGCCTGGCGGCCGGGAATGATCGCGTCGTACGCCTGGAGCACGGCCCCGAGGTCAATCGATCGTTCCTTTTCATCCCCGTGCGAATCGACCAGGAACTCGATCTCGGCGTCGATAAGGTCAGTGATCTTCTCGTGAACGTCTTCACCGGCGACGATCTTGCGGCGGTCGCCGTAGATGACTTCCCGGTGCCGGTTCATCACGTCGTCGTATTCGACAACGTGCTTGCGCCGGTCGAAATTGTGGCCCTCGACCTTGGTCTGGGCACTTTCGAGCGATTTGGAGATCATCCGGTGCTCGATCGGTTGATCCTCTTCCATCCCCAGCCGGTTCATGAGACCGCCGATCCTGTCGGTGCCGAATCGACGCATCAACTCATCCTCGAGCGAGACGAAGAAGCGAGACGATCCCGGATCGCCCTGCCGCCCAGCCCGACCCCGAAGCTGGTTGTCGATCCGGCGTGATTCGTGCCGCTCGGTGCCGATGATGTGGAGGCCGCCGATGCCCGCCACTCCGTCTTCGAGCTGGATGTCGGTACCGCGGCCGGCCATATTGGTGGCGATCGTCACGGTGCCGCGCTTGCCCGCTTCGGCGACGATCGCCGCCTCGCGCTCGTGCTGCTTGGCGTTGAGCACCGAATGCTCGATGCCCTTGCGCTCCAGCATGCCGCTGAGTTCTTCCGACTTCTCGATCGAGGTGGTGCCGACCAGCACTGGCCGCCCGGCCCCACGCATCTGCTCGATCTCGTTCACCACCGCCGCGAACTTGCCCGATTCAGTCTTGAAGATCTGGTCGCCGGCGTCGTCGCGAATCATTTCCCGGTTGGTCGGGATGGTCACCACAGGCAGGTTGTAGATTCGGTAGAACTCCTCCGATTCCGTTTCGGCGGTACCGGTCATGCCGGCCAGCTTGTCGTACATGCGGAAGTAGTTCTGGAAGGTGATCGTCGCCATCGTCACGTTCTGGCGCCGGACGCGGACGTTTTCCTTGGCCTCGATCGACTGGTGCAGACCCTCGTTGTACCGGCGGCCGACCATCATGCGGCCGGTGAACTCATCAATGATGATGACTTCGCCCTCGCGCACGATGTAGTCCTTGTCGCGGGTGTAGACGGCGTAGGCGGTCAGTGCCTGTTCGAGGTAGTGGGTGAGTTCGACGTAGCGCTCGTCGTAAATGCTTTCACCGGAAGGTATCCCCGCCAGTTGCTCGACCTTGTCGATGCCCGCTTCGGTCAGGGTCGCGTTGCGGTGCTTGATGTCAACCTCGTAGTCGCGATCCTTGCGCAGTTGCTTGATGATCTGGGCGAACTGGTAGTAGCGGTCGGCGGCATCGCCCGCCGGGCCGGAAATGATGAGCGGGGTCCGCGCCTCGTCGATCAGGATGTTGTCGACCTCATCGACGATCGCGTAGTTGAGCGGCCGCTGGACCAGTTTCGTGGCGTCGACCACCATGTTGTCGCGAAGGTAGTCGAACCCGACCTCGTTGTTGGTGGTGTGGGTAATATCGGCCTCGTAGGCTTCGCGGCGGCTCACTGGCCGCAGGCGAGCCATCCGCTCGTCGTCGCTGATGTAATCAGCGTCGTAGACGTAGGCGGAGTCGTGCTGAATACAGCCCACGGAGAAGCCGAGGTAATCGTAGATCTCGCCCATCCACTGCGTGTCGCGCTTGACGAGGTAGTCGTTGACGGTGACGACGTGGACGCCCTTGCCGGAGAGGGCGTTGAGCGCCACCGCCAGGGTGGCGGTCAGGGTCTTGCCCTCCCCGGTCCGCATCTCGGCGACCTTGCCCTCGTGCAGGGCGACGCCGCCGATGAGCTGGACATCGAAATGACGTTTGGCCTGGGTCCGCTTGGCCGCTTCGCGGACCGCCGCGAAGACCTGGGGGAGATAGTCGTCCAGGTCGGCGGCGTCTTCGTAGTCGTCACGAAACTCGACCATGAGCTGACGAAGTTCCGCTTGGGACAACTTCTCGAATTGCGCTTCGAGTTCGTTGACTTCATCGACAATGGGATGGATGTTCTTGATTTCCTTGTCGTTGGAATCGCCCAGGAGGCGGGAGAAGAATGTTCGCATTGACTGATCTCTCCAGGAGTAGCGGCCGGCGGGGTGCCGGATTGAGGAGCATTGACGCCATCGTCGATTATACGCCGGGTCCGCAATTCGCCATGACGGGTAGCTGGGCCGGATGGGCAGGCATTGGCGATGGATGACGATGCTTCGACGGAGTTCACCTTTCCCCGGCGCGCGATGATGATCGTTGCCCGCATTCCCTACGGTCAGGTGACAACCTATGGACGCATCGCCGCCGCGCTGGGTTCCCCCCGGTCGGCCCGGATGGTCGGGTGGGCGCTCGGCAATCTCCCGGCGAATCACGACCTGCCGGCCCACCGTGTCGTTAACCGGGTGGGCTACCTCTCCGGCGCCGAAGCCTGGGGCAATCCGGAGATTATGCGCGACCAGCTCATCGACGAGGGCATTCCGTTCCGCGATGAATGGGAGGTCGATCTCGAAGCCTGCGTCTGGGAACCGGCGGACGATCCGCGGTTCGATGACCTGTTCAGAGACGGCCGGGAAGCGCCGCCCTGAGCCGCCTGGTGGCCTCGACCGGATCGGAGGCGCCAAGGATCGCCGACGCCACGGCGATGCCGTCCGCCCCGGCCGCAAATGCCTGGGCGGCGTTGTTCGCTGTCATACCGCCGATGGCGACCACCGGAAGATCCGTGAGGGATCGGCGACGCGCGAACTCCGTCGCGCGGAGAGCCGGCCCGGCATTGGACTTGGTGACGGTCCCGGAGAACGGCCCGATACCCAGGTAGCTGGCTCCGGCTTGCTCCGCGTCAACGATCTGGTCGTCGGCTTCCGGCGAGTAGCCAATGATGAACGACTCACCCGCGATCCGCCGGGCGTCCCGGAGCGGCAGGTCGTCGACGCCGAGATGCACGCCTTCGGCCTCCACCGCGAGCGCGATGTCGAGCCGGTCATTGACGATCAGCGGAATGTGTCGCGGTTCGGTAAGTTGATGAATCGATCGTGCCAGGTCGACGACCTGGCGATCCGTGGCCGATTTCCACCTGAGTTGAACGCAGGTGACACCGTTGTCGAGCGCCTCGGCCGCTATGGTGATCGGGTCGCTTGCCGTGTGATCCGGATCGAGCACCAGGTAGAGACTATATTGCGTGGAGGGTCGTCCCATCATCGGCGCGCCACGAGCGCCTTGACCACATCGTCGGGAAGGTGAGTTGCGTGGTTCACCGGCGAGTGGCCCTCGCCGATCGGCACCGAGTTTCTCAAAGCCGCCTCCAGGTAGCGCTTCGCAATCTGGATCGACTCGATGGGCGGTAGGCCGCGAGCGAGAAAGGCGGTGATCGCCGCCGAAAAGGTACAGCCGGTGCCGTGCGTGTTCCGAGTGTCGATCCGTTCCCCCTCGATCGGCAGGAACGTGTCGCCGTCGTATACGAGGTCGACCGCCGGACCTTGGAGGTGGCCACCCTTGACAATCACGATTCCAGGACCGAGCGCGTGAATCCGTTTCGCCGCCTCCCTGATGTCCTCATCGGAGGAGATCGCCATGTCCGCAATGATCTCCGCCTCCGGGATGTTGGGGGTGACGATCGAGGCGAGCGGCAAGAGATCCTTCTTCAGGGCGGAAATCGCGTTGGGATTCAGCAGCGAGGCGCCGGACTTGGAAACCATGACGGGATCGACCACGAGCCAGGGAATCCCCCAGGCTTCCAGACGGTCGGCGACATTTTGGATGATGGAGCGGTTGACCAGCATCCCCGTCTTGACGGCATCGGCGCCGATGTCTTCGGCAACCGTGTCGATTTGGGCGATCACGACTTCGTCGGGCACCTCGGCGACCGCGGCCACTTCGACCGTGTTCTGGGCGGTCACCGCCGTAATCACCGAAGTGCCGTAAACGCCGAGCGCCGAGAACGTCTTGAGATCGGCCTGGATTCCCGCGCCGCCGCCTGAGTCGGAACCGGCAATCGTCATCGCTTTGGGGAGATTATGGAGCATTCTCGGGATTCTCCAAGCGTGTCTAACGATGCAACGACAAAGCGACCAACCGCGATATTGTCCCATAGGGGAAGCCGCCGCCGCTCCCGTCCACGCCTGACGGAATATACTCATCGCAACAGGAAGTCGCCGGTCGCTCGCGAAATGGTTAGAACATGAACGTCAAAGAAGGTCTTGAGGAAATTCGCGGCCGCCTGATTCGCAACGGCGCAAACCCGAAATCGCTCCAGGTGGTGGACGCGATCATGCAGCGCGCATCGTTGCCCGCGGCCCAGTCCGCCTCAGCCGGCTCGCTGACCCAGATGGTGCGGATGCTGATGCGATCGCCCGTCGCCAACGCGGACCCGATCGTCTACAACGACTTCGTGAAGGTGGAGGAGGAGCTGGAGACTCGGACGGAAGAGTTCAGGGCCCAGCGGGAGGCGGAGGACGCCAAACCCATCCCGAAGACCAAGAAGTTCTACAAGGCGCAGAAAGAGAAGAGCTAATTGCGAACACCGGATGGACAGTGGCGGAACCGGGCTCACTAGCGACTGATAGACATTGCGGAGTTTCGTAGGGGCGGACCCCGATCGCATTCCGGATCTGACCAGCCGCAATCCAGGGTGTCCACCCGGATGTGCGCGAACGGTAGGATCCGGTGCGCCGTGATTCAGGGGTCCGCGGAGGTTCGCGACATCGGACCACCGCATTGCCGTCACGCGGGCGGACACCCCTGTACCCCGGCTGGCCAGACATCCTTTATGCCGGGGGTACCGCCCCTACGAGATGGGAGGTTCGCGCCACATTCCGATCCGCATTACCCGTGCGCTGGAGCCAGCAGTCCATAGGTGCCGTCCCGTCGCCGGTAGAGCACGTTAAGTTCATCCTCGTCGATATTGCGGAAGAGAAAGAATTCATGACCGACCAGTTGCATCTGGTCGATCGCTTCGTCGACCGGCATCGGTTTCATCTCGAACCGCTTGACGCGAACCACCACGTCGTCATCCTCATCCACCAGTCCGTTCGCGGCCGCTGGATCGTCGATGATTAGCGCTGGACTCAGGTCGCTCATCATGTCGCCTGGGATCGCGCCCCGCTTTCGGCGGCTGACTTTCTTGTCGTTGTACCGGCGCACCTGGCCAATCAGCTTGTCGATAACGCCATCGACCGCCCGAGCCGGTTCCGGGTCCCGAGCCTCGGCCCGCAAGACATGGCGCCCGGTGCGCAGCGTGATCTGCGCGGTGGTCGTTTCCCCACCGGAGCGGGTTTCCTCGGTGCGAAGTTCGAGATGGGCGTCGACAACGTGTTCCGCCAGGCGGTCGAGCTTTGCCATGCGCCGGTCGATGAACTCGCGCATGCCATCGGTGACTTTGGTGCCGTTCGTCCGAATCTGGAGTTCCACGTACCCACCCGTCCTTTCTGGCGAACCGAACGTCAGCCGCAATCGGAGACTCAGGCGTTGGGAAGGCAGCGAATCGGAGTGCGACGAGGAGCGACGCTGCCTGGAAACGAGTTTGGCGCCCGCGGAGGGACTCGAACCCCCGACGCCCACCTTAGGACGGTGGCGCTCTATCCACTGAGCTACACGGGCCAGCAGGTACTGGAACCTGCCTATTCGGATTGTCGAGCGATGCTACCACAGTTGGACAGGACATCGCACCAGTTGCCGTCGCACCGAATCAGAAGAAAACATCTTGATGTACGTGCGCATCGGATTCGTTTTGTAGTAGCTCGCAACAGCAACAATTTCGACACGTTGGTTGGACTGCGGGATGGAACAAGGCGTCAGGGTGCGGAGAAAGTCCGAGCTTGCTTCCAGGCGCATGCGTCGACAGGCAACGATCCGTCGCAATCCATTGCAGGCGAGGATGTTGGCGGTGTATGCTTCATTCGGTCGCGGGGAGTGGCGCAGCCCGGTTAGCGCGCAGCGTTCGGGACGCTGAGGTCGGAGGTTCGAATCCTCTCTCCCCGACCAACGAGGAGTGGCTTTTCAGCCGCTCCTTGGTGTTTAAGCTGAAGTCACAAAGACGGTACACATTTGCGGATTCGAGGAAGATCACTTGTATTGGTAGGGGCAGAGCTTGTCTCGGCCTTCGATCTACCAAGGGCAGAGACAAGCTCTGCCCCTACCAGGATCGTGAGTGGATAGCCGAACTTCCCAATTGAGTTGGGCATTGGGCTCAGCGATTGGGAGATCGGGTGTCGAGGAAGTAGGGGCTGGGCGGCGGGTAGAATTGCCGGTGCCGCTCGGCCAGCTTGCCAATCTGTTCCTTGACCGATTGGAGCGCCGCCGCGTCCTGCTCCTGAAGGGCCGTGTTGAGCGTGGTGTCGAGTTGCTTCATGAGAAAGTCAAACCGCTCCTTCCCCAGCTTGATCAGCACCTTCTCCGATTCCCGGTGAATCTGGCCCGGAAACTGCTCAGGCCGGCCGTCAAGCGTCGACATCAGGAACTCAGCATGATCCGCGAGGTGGTCGTCGAGCGCAACAACAATCTGCTCCGGCGTAAGTTCGGCCACAGCCCCGTCACGCAGGACCTTGACCAGTTCCCGGTTGCGTACGTCGTTGAGTTCCTCGATTGGAATCCTCGCCACCACATCACGGGTCAGGTCTGGATGCTTGAGGAACAAAGCCACCACGTAATCCTCGGTGGAGCGCCGGGCCACTCGTTCCACGGCTTCGATCGTGACGCCGTTTCGCTGGGCGATGGGCCGGGCCCCGAGCCGGGCCTTTCGCACCTCAGCCAGGACGAGTCGATCTTCGAGTCCGAGCCGCCTGGCCAGCATCGAGATGTAGTGCCCTTGCACGATCCTGTCCGACACCTGTTGCAGGAGCGGCGCGAGCTGCTGAACCACAGCCGACTTTTGCTTTGGATCGGCCAGGTCCACCGAACGGGTGAGGATCTCGATCGTGAAATCCATGAAAGGTTTGGCCGAGGTCACGATCGACGGCCATCGCTCGGGTGACTTCCGGATCAGTTCGTCCGGGTCCTTGCCTTCCGGAAGATGGACGACGGATATCTGGGTCTTCAGCTTGCGCTCGAAACGGATAATGCCGCCGGCGTCAGGTACGGGCCGCACATCGGCGTCGAGGGCATCCTGCATCGTCTCGATCCCGCGGATCGTCGCCATCTGCCCGGCGGCGTCGGCGTCCAGGGCCAACACGATGCGGGCGCTGCCGCGCTTGACCTGGGCGACCTGGGACTCGGTCAACGCGGTGCCCATCGACGCCACCACGTTCTCGTACCCGAACTGATGGGCGGCGATGGCATCCATGTAGCCTTCGACGATGACCACTTCGCCAGCCTTGCGGATCGGTTCGCGGGCGAGGTCAAGGGCGTAGACGAGCGAACTCTTGTCGAAGACTGGTGTCTGCGGCGAGTTGAGGTATTTGGGGATGCCATCGCCCATCGCCCGCCCACCGAAGCCCACCACATCCCCGTCGCGGTCACGAATCGGGAACATCAGCCGGTTGCGGAACCGGTCGTAATGACCGCCGTTGTCGCGTTCCTGGAGGAGTCCCGCCTCGTGGGCGATGTCGGCAGGAATGTCCCGCGATGTGAGGAAGTTGAGCAGGTCGTTCCAGGATTCAGGCGCGTAGCCCAGCCGAAAGCGTTCGACCATTTCCGTCGACACTCCGCGCTGTTCGATCATCTGGCGGCCCGCCTCGCCTTGGCGGGCATTGGACAGGATGTGACTGAAGAACGTCGCCGCCAGCTCGTTGGCCGCGATCAGGCGCTTGCGATGGGCGTCGTGCTCGGGCTGAGGAGCGGCGGAGACATCGAGCGTCACCCCGGCCCGGACTGCCAGCTCCTTGAGCGCGTCCCGGAATTCAGTGTTCTCGACCAGCATGTAGAAGGTAAAGAGATCGCCGCCCTTGCCGCACCCGAAGCAGTGGAAATTCTGGGAATCCGGAAAGACGACGAAGGAGGGCGATTTCTCTTGATGAAAGGGGCAGAGGCCCTTGAAGCTGCGGCCCGCCTTCTTCAGTGACGGCACGTAGCCCTGGATGAGGTCGATGATGTCGATGCGATCACGGATTTCGGCGACGGCGTCAAGGGCCATGATGGTCTTTCCGGCGGGCTAGGGGGCGTGGAACCGCGGGACGAAGAGGTGTTCGTACAATTCTATCGCGTATCGGTCGGTCATGGAAGCGATATAGTCGGTCACTTGTCGGTCGATTGTGTCGTCGTGGGCGGCAACAATGATCGACTCGGGCATTTCTTCCGGGTAACGGACAAAGTGATCGAAGAGGGTGGTGACGACTCCTTCGACTCGCAGCGTTTCCGGACGCCTGTTGATGGGGTCGTAGACGCGCTCGTACAGGAAATTCCTGAGGCTGTTCGATGCGGCGAGGATATCCGCGGACATCGCGATTCTGCCCGGCTCATCCCAAGTGTTGGAGTGGGCGACAATATCCGTCACCATCGTGTCGATACGGACGGAATGGCGATCACCGAGCTCATTCAGCACGTCGTCAGGTATGTCCGACTGATCGATCTCGCCGGCCCGGATTGCGTCGTCGAGGTCGTGGTTCAGGTAGGCGACACCGTCGGCGATCTTGAGCACCATGCCTTCGAGCGTGGACGGCGTTCCCGCCATCTCGCCGGTCAGGGACGAGCGGGACTTCGAGTGCCGCAGAATGCCGTCGCGAACCTGCTCCGTCAGGTTGAGGCCCTGGCCGTCCCGTTCGAGCTTGTCCACGATCCGCAGGCTCTGCTCGTTGTGCCGGAAACCGGGCACGACGAGCGCCAGCGCCCGCTCGCCGGTGTGCCCAAAGGGCGTGTGGCCGAGATCGTGACCCATCCCGATCGCCTCGATCAGGTCCTCGTTGAGACCCAGCGCCCGCCCGATCGTGCGGGCGATCTGGGCAACCTCCAGCGTGTGGGTGAGGCGAGTGCGGACGTGATCGCCCGTCGGGACGATGAAGACCTGCGTCTTGTGCATCAGCCGCCGGAAACTTTTGGAATGAATGATGCGGTCACGGTCGCGCTGGAACGGTGTTCGCAGCGGGCTCGGTTCTTCGGGTTGGCGGCGGAGCGCGGTGGCGCTCCGGCAAGCCAGCGGCGCCAGGGACAGCTCTTCCCGGGCGTCTAGGTTGAATCGGCGGTACCCCCCGGATTCCGCCGACGGCTCCTCAGCGGTCATTCAACGATATCCATCCGGGCAAGACTCGCCATCAGCCGCTTGGTGCCCACCCGGACGAAGGCGACGACGACTTCCACGTCGTCCCGCCGGGGCAAGACCTCCAGGACTTGCCCGTCACCGAATTTCGGATGAAACACGTTCTGGCCGGGAACGTAGGATGGAATCGGCGGTTTGTCCGCCGTTTGCTCCGAGAGCCCCTGACGGGACGAAGGAATCGTCGTGACCTGGGAGGCGAGGGAGCCGCGTGTGGTTCCAGAGAATCGGCCCGCCGCGCCGCCGGTGCGGCTCGCCGTCGATCGCGTCGTCGCCCGCACCAGTTCCGCCGGAATCGCCTGCAGGAAGCGCGAGGGAACGCCGGACTGGTAGCGGCCGTAGGTCATCCGATTAGCCGCGTAGGTGAGGTAAAGCAGCCTCTCGGCCCGCGTCACTCCGACGTAGAACAATCGCCGCTCCTCTTCGAGCGCCGTCGAGTCGAAGGCTTCGGCCTCGATCGCCCGGCTGATCGGCAGGAGCCCCTCTTCGATTCCGGAGATGAAGACCACCGGGAACTCCAGTCCCTTGGCCGAGTGTAGCGTGATCATGGTGACCTGGCCCTGCTGGTCGTCCTTCATCGAATCGACGTCGGCGATCAGCGAGACCTGCTCCAGGTAGGCGTTCAAGGCTTCGGCGGGATCGACCGATTCGTACCGTTCGAGATCGGCCCTGAGTTCGAGGAGGTTCGCCCACCGGTCGAGGTCCTCTTCAGTGCCTTTCAGGATATCGCGGTAGCCGGTCCGCTCGACGATGTCGTCGAAGAGTTCGGCCAGGCTGACCGAAGTGGCCCGCTCCCGGAGCATCGCGAACGCCGCGCCGATCCGCTCCGCTGCCGCGCGTCCGGCGCCGCTGAAACCAGGTTGATCGGCCGAGGCGACACCTGCGGTCGGCACCGTGGCGATCAGCGCGTCAACGAGCGGACGGCCATGTGCGTTTGCCCATTCCTGCGCGTCGTCCTGGGCTTTCGGGCCGAACCCGCGACCCAGCGGCATGTTGGCGATGATCCGCTCGAAACTCAGCCGGTCCTGAGGGTTGTGCAGCAGCCTGAGCACGGCCAGGACATCCTTGACCTCCTTGCGTTCGTAGAACCGCACCCCGCCGACGATGCGGTAGGGGATGTCGGTGATCCGGAACGCTTCCTCGATCACGCGGCTCTGGGCGGTGGTCCGGTACATGATCGCGACGTCCTCGGCGTTGTACTGGCCGCTGTTCATGAGCCGCCGGATTTCGCCGACGATGAACTGCGCTTCGTGGTGCTGGTCGGCCAGCTCGCGGAGCGCGATTGGTTCGCCTTCGGCGTTGTCGGTGCGAATCGCGCGGTCGATGCGCTGTGTGTTGTCGCGGATCACCCGGTCCGCCGCCTGCACGATGTGCCGGGTGGAGCGGTAGTTGACCTCCAGGTGAATCTCGGTGGTATCCGGGAAGTCATCCTTGAAGTTGAGGATGTTGGTGATGTCGGCCTGGCGCCAGCCGTAGATCGACTGATCAGGATCGCCGACCACGAACAGGTTGTTCCAGCGTCCGGCCAACGCCGTGATCAGCACGTACTGGACCTTGTTCGTATCCTGGTACTCATCGACCAGGATGTAGCGGAACTGATCCTGATAGCGTTTGAGGAGGCGTTCGTCCTCGTCGAAGAGGCGCAGCGGCAGACCGAGCAGATCGTCGAAATCGACCGCATTCGCCTGCCGGAGTTCACGCTCGTACTCGCGGAAGACTCTGACCACGATCTCGTCGTCGTGGGCGGCGGCCAGGTTCGCCAGCTCGTCCGGCGTCAGCATCTGCCCCTTCGCCTTCGAGATCGCCGACAGCATGCGGCGGGGAACGTACTGTTTGGGATCGAGATTGACCGCCTTGAGCGCGGACTTGACCATGTCGGCCTGGTCACCCGCGTCGTAAATCAGGAAATTGGGCAAGAGGCCGATCCTGTCGGCGACGATTCCCGGATTCTGGCGCAGGATGCGGACGCCGAGCGCGTGAAACGTGCCCATCACCAGGCCATTGGTGGCGTTTTCTCCCACCAGCCGGTTGATCCGGGTCCGCATCTCGCCGGCCGCCTTGTTCGTGAAGGTAACGGCCAGGATGTGGTCCGGGCTGGCGCCGGCGCGCTCGATGAGCCAGGCGATGCGATGGGTGAGCACCCTGGTCTTGCCCGAACCGGGCCCCGCCACCACCAGCACCGGACCCTCGGTGGTGGTGACGGCGCATTGCTGTTCCGGATTGAGTCCTTCGAGGAGGCGGGATTGTTCAGTCAACATAACGCGCGCTACTGCCTTGTCGTTGGGTGGTGCGAGGACCTGGAATGATGGCTATGACTGGAGGAAAGACGCGGGGATTTGCATGGGACGAGTGTAGCATTCACGGTTCTCAGGCTGGTCGCCAAGATCACCCTGGCCGAGGGGAGTGTCGCGTGGTTTTACTTGGCACTCGGAAAGGAGGGTCATGTACGGTTGCGGAGCTTGTCTCCGCCCGTCGGTGGCAGAGTGTGCCGCTCCCTGCGCAATGCGACACGGGAGGTGGCCAAGCACGGGCGGAGAC